>CAZRPR010000063.1:0-2548 GCA_964602125.1 uncultured Candidatus Saccharibacteria bacterium | reverse complement strand
TCTCCAACCCGGCCGGTTTTACCTCAACTGCGGCAAAACCAACGGTGAGCCCGACCGAAACCACCACATACACCGTTACCGAAACCATCACCCTGACAGGGTGTACCAAGAGTAACAGCGTTGTGGTAACGGTGAATCCATTACCAGCCGCTGTGGCCGGAGATGCAAGGGCGATCTGTCTGAATGAAAACACCACTATTGGCGCGGCAGAGGTGAGCGGAAATACCTATAGCTGGAGTTCAACTCCTTCGGGATTTACGTCAACCCTGGCAAATCCAACGGTGAGCCCGACGGTCACTACTACCTACACCGTAACAGAAACCATCACCGGAACCGGTTGCACCAAGAGTAACAGCGTTGTGGTTACGGTGAATCCGTTGCCCGATGCCACCGCCGGCGCCGACCGGGACATTTGCCTGGGCGCAAGCACTGTCCTTGGCGTGCAGAACCTCGGTGGTGTAACCAATACCTTCAGTTGGACTTCCAACCCGGCAGGGTTTACGTCAACACTGGCCAACCCAACGGTGAGTCCGACCGAAAACACCACCTACACGGTTACCGAGACCATCACCCTGACAGGGTGTACCAAATCAAACAGCGTTGTGGTTACGGTAAATCCATTGCCTGAGGCAGTGGCCGGAGCCGACAGAACCACCTGTGCGGGCGACAACACCACCCTGGGCACTGCAACCCTTGGCGTGACCACCAATACGTTCAGCTGGAGTTCAAACCCGGCCGGATTTACCTCCACCCTGGCAAGTCCGGTGGTAAGCCCTACGGTTACTACCACCTATACCGTTACCGAGACCATCACCCTGACAGGGTGTACCAAAAGTAACAGCGTTGTAGTTACGGTCAACCCACTGCCTTCGGCCACCATTACCGGCACGTTGACAGCCTGCGTAACCACTACCTTAACGGCCGTAACCGATGCCGCTTCACCATCGTATGTATGGTATAAGGATGATGTGGTGATTGATTTGCAGACAAGTTCAACGCTGGAGGTCACTGAGAGCGGAGCCTACAAGGTGAAGATCACCAACGGGGCAACCACCTGTACAAAGACCTCCTCTGCTTCTACGGTGGTCATTAATCCGCTGCCTGATGCCCCGGGAACCACCGGCGCAACGGTGTGCAGCGGCACTACAGCGGTACTGAGCGCCTCGGGCGCTGTGGCGGGCGACAAGTACAAGTGGTACGATGCCTCCACAGGCGGAACGCTGCTCAAGACCAGCACCAGCAATACCGATAACACCTATACCACTGTTTCGCTCACTGCTACCACAGACTACTGGGCTTCACTGCTGAGCGCAGCCGGTTGCGAAGGTCCGCGCACCAAGGTCACGGCCACGGTGAACGGAAACCTTACATCAGGGGCCATTGCCGCGGATCAGACGATCTGCTCCGGGGGTGATCCTGCTGCATTTACCAGCACCACAGCCGGTACAGGCGATGGAACGCTCTCTTATGTTTGGGAGAAGGCGGTTAGTCCGTTTACTTCCTGGAATGTCATCGCCGGGGCAACAGGTGCCACCTACGATGTCCCCTCAGGACTCTCAGCAACCACCAAATACCACCGGATCACCAAATCTGCCCTTGGTGGGACCGACTGCTTCTCCTCTGCCACCACGGCGGTGACCATTACCGTCAACCAGCGGCAGAAGATCAGCGGGGTATTCACCTACTACAACCTGCTCAACAGCCCGTTGCATGATGTAACGGTTGACCTGTACGAAACAGGTGATTATTCCACCCTCATTGCCACCACCACCACCAGTTCCACCGGGGCCTATTCATTTACCAACATATGCCCGGGAATCTACGACATCGTGGCTACTTCCACCCAACCGACCACCGATGCGGTGAATGTGACCGATGCCGCGCAGGTAAACTACTGGCCAACATCGCTGTATGCCATCGAGAAGGTCAGGTTCTTTGCCGGTGACGTAACCGATGAAAACTACATGAACGCCACCGATGCCCAGCGCATCCAGCAGAATTTCGTCTATGGCCTTGCCTTTAGCAGGGATGACTGGAGTTTCTGGGAGGCGAATAAGAACATCAACACCAATCCTCCTTCATCAGATCCGTATCCGAGTGTGACCCTTGCCGTTGGCAGTGACAAGACCATGAACATGCACGGACTGTGCACCGGCGACTTCAACCGCAGTTTCAACCCCGGGTTGAAGAGCACGGCAAGCCGCACGGTGAGCCTGGTGTACAACAGTTCGATCCAGGTAAAGGCTGATCAGCAGTTTGATTTGCCGGTACGCATGGAGAAGGCTTATGCGGTTGGCGCGGTGTCGCTGATTCTGAACTTCCCGTCCGACCTGGTGGAGGTGACCGAGGTACTGTTTAACAGCGGCCAGGGACAGCTCAACTGGGCGGTAAGCGGCAATGAACTGAGGATTGGCTGGAACTCCCTGGCGGCGGAAGACTTTGCCGCCTTCGACAACCTGCTCACCCTTCGGATGAAGACCACAGCGGAATTCACCAAAGGCAAGTCGGTGAGAATCTCCCTGGCCCCCGACCCGTTGAATGAGCTGGC
>CAZRPR010000062.1:0-2554 GCA_964602125.1 uncultured Candidatus Saccharibacteria bacterium | reverse complement strand
CCTTTAGCTCATTTTGACGCCGAAAATCGGATAGATTGGCGAAAAGTAAGGCGAACGCAAAAAGCGGTCGGCTACAGTCTAATTAGATAAGCTATCAAACCCCATGCAATTACCAACTCCCAAAGATGCACTTCATCAAGCTTGGCTTTACCGAGTGTTATCGGCATTCGCTGATAATGTAAAAATAGCCTCCAATCTTTGTTTTAAAGGGGGGACTTGTGCCAGTATGCTCGGTTGGCTGGACCGTTTTTCGGTCGATTTGGATTTTGATTTTGTGGGGGAGAAGAAAGACTTGCCGGAGACGAGAAAGCAAATGGAAAAAATCTTTCGGGATTTAGGGTTGGTGATTAAAGACAGGAGCCGACAAGCCCCTCAATATTTCTTGAAATATCAAGCTAAGGAGGGGGAGAGGAACACTCTCAAGGTGGACGTGACTTTCCCGCCGCCCAAGGCTAATTGCTATCAGGCGGAGCGTTTTGTCGAGATTGATAGGATTATTCGTTGTCAAACGGTGGAGACCATGTTTGCCAACAAGTTGGTGGCCTTGACTGACCGCTACCAAAAAAATGGAACCATTGCCGGACGAGATTTGTATGACATTCACTATTTTTTTCTAGCGGGACGAAAATACAACAAGGAGGTTATCGAGGAAAGAACGGGCAAATCGGTTGCTCAATTTTTGGAGGAAACGGCGGAATTTATTGAGAAAAAAGTGACCGAAACTATTATTACGGAAGACCTGAGCACTCTGTTGCCGTATGGAAAATTTAAGATGATACGAAGAGTTTTAAAACAGGAGACTTTAAGGTTTGTTAAATTTTAATAATCAAATTGATGTTTTATAATTAAAGAATATGAAACACACCCCGTCTTGCCTTCCCTGCCTACCGGCAGGCAGGCGGCAAGCCACCCCTCTCAAGAGGGGATTAAATAAAAATTTCGTTATGAAACCAAAAGCCCTATTTCTTACAATCAAATATATCGCTTTTCACCCCTTGCGGTCGTGGCGGGTTTTTACGCCGAAAACGAAAAGAAGAATCAAAAGATTGTTAGCGGTGATTTTGGTTGTGGCGTTGTCTGTCCCCGGTTATCTCTGGTACGAGAAGAAATACGGAAATATTGAAGAGGCGGAAGCGGGTTGGTGGAACGATGCGTGGCAATACCGGAAATCGATTACGGTTTCTAATCCTTCGGGAAGCGCTTTGACCGATTTTCAAGTGAAGATTTTGGACAACAAAGATTTGTCGGCCGACATTACGGCGGGGAAAATTCAGGCGGATTTGGATGACCTCAGATTTACGGACATAAACGGCACGGTTTTACCTTACTGGATTGAAGACACCACGGCTGCCAGTGTGGATGTTTGGGTAAAAATGCCGAGTGTCCCCACCAGCGGTGCGACGGCTTATTTCTACTACGGCAACACCCAGGCGACGAGTGAATCTAGCACTAACGGACTATTTACAGGAGGCATCATTACCAATAACGGTAGCAATCGAGTACACACTTTTAAGAGTAGTGGGACTTTTACGGCAGGGACAAGCACCACGGTGAATTATTTAGTGGTTGCAGGTGGCGGTGGCGGTGCTTCTCAACACAGTGGAGGTGGCGGGGGTGGAGGAGTTTTGACAGGGAGCCTTGCTGTTAATGCTCAGGCATATCCGATCACTGTTGGTGATGGTGGGGCTGGAGCTCCTGGAGGGGGGAATGGGAACAGACCAAACGGAACAAACGGTTCTAATTCAACATTTTCCTCAATCACTTCAACGGGTGGTGGCGGAGGGGGTACGTACCCAAATGGAACTGGTTCAAGTGGGGCTTCTAGCGGTGGTGGAGGAGCTGACGCTGGAGTGGGTGGATCAGTCAGTCCGTCAGGCCAAGGTTTCGCAGGTGGAAATGGAGCACGACATAACACCGGCGGCGGAGGCGGAGGCGGAGGCGGAGGTGCAGGAGCAGTCGGTGCCAATGCAGTTGCAGTAACGGGTGGAGGAGGAAATGGAGGAAATGGTTTACAATCAGCTATAACAGGAACTAATTATTACTGGGGTGGCGGTGGCGGTGGAGGACATATTCAAGGAAGAACGGCTGGAAACGGTGGTCTTGGTGGAGGCGGTGGCGGAGGGACAGGAGCACCTGAATTATATGGCGGTACTGCTGGGACTGGGGGAGGTAGTGCTTTGAATTCTGGCTCAAACGGCCTAGCTGGGTTAATGACAACAGAAGCTTGTAGGGGTGGTGCCGGGGGAGATAATACAGGTGGAGGAGGAGGAAGCGCAGGTGGATATGGAGGTTCTGGTGGTAAGGGAGGCTCAGGTATTATTATAATAAGTTATCCAGTCGTTACTATATTAACCGCCGGCACCCCGGCTACGGAAGAAAAAGGTGGAGCACCGGTCGCATACTGGTCTTTTGACGAGGGGACGGGGACGACGGCTTACGATACTTCCTCCAACCGCAACAACGGCACCTTGACCAGTATGTCTTCCACCGCCGATCCCAATTCCGGCTGGCAGAGCGAGGACAAGTGCATCAGCGGTAAATGTTTGGCGTTTGA
>CAZRPR010000061.1:0-2654 GCA_964602125.1 uncultured Candidatus Saccharibacteria bacterium | reverse complement strand
TTCTGCGAAGCAGCAAACCGCCAAGACCAAGTATTGCGATTGTTGCTGGTTCTGGAATGGCTCCTACTTGCAGAACGACGCTGTCCGCGCCGCCGTTATAAGTCATTGTGTAGGTGCCCGGCGTGATGCCCAGGCTCGCAAAAGTATTGCCGTTCCATGTCGCGTTGCCCGAGAGGACGCTGCCTGAAACATAGCTTGGGGAAACGTAGAGAGCCTTATTAGCAAAGCTCAGACCCACGGTATCGCCCGTCGCGGTGTTTGCCGGAAGAAAGGAGCTTGTACCGAAACTTGATGTTGTGCTCGCAAAACCGGTCCATCCCCTTTGATATTGATCCGGCCCCACTATTATTGCGCCGACTGAAGCACACAGCATCGCTGTGTTCGAGCTATTGTTCCCCATCGTCAGCGCGACGGTGTTGAGCGTTCCGCTTACGGTCCCGACCACATTACTGCCGGATTCCAAGAGAGTGAATGTTAGAATACTTGCCTGAATCGGTGTCGCCTGCGCTGCGCCGCTCAAGATCAGAGTCATTGTTACTACTGCACAAATTGTAATTAACTTTTTCATTTCTTCTTCTCCTTTTCCGTGCACTAGGCGCACAAACAGACTACATCTATAATCTCAGGGGAAGACACACACGCATCCTCCTCCTCTCTAAAACCATGAAATAGTGTTTTTAAGGAATGAAGATATACGGGGAATGAGCCAAAATGCGCATTGTGCGCAAACTCTTCTCTTCTATTCTCCTCACTCTTTAAAACATCATACTGGGTAAAAAAAGGGCACAAAAGACAAATAATTGTCCATAGTACCAGCTACAATTCAACCAGTTGTGATAGATTATGATATTCTATGTCAACTTTAAAAATAAACAGTAGAGAGGTTTATCTTCGGTAAAGCCGTAAGAACTTAATCTTCGGCACAACCGCAGGAAAAAACCTCTGACACTGATTTTGCATATTCACTGTCCTTTCGAACGTTGTTTAAAATCAACACTGCATCCTTATTTTCAGGTTCCAGTTCTAATACTCGCTCAGACAATACTGCTGCTAAGTTCGACTTGCCGGATTTCCCATTATATATAGATGCCAGACACAGCATCATTTGTTTATCGTCAGGGTGCCGTTTGAGATAGCTATTAATACACTTGATTATTTCTCCAAACTCGCCGCTCTGCCGACATAGTCGAAATAGACCTGTTATTGCAATCAGGTTATCTGGGGCAATCTCCAAGGCGGTAAGATAATTGCATGTTGCCTCCTCAAACATCCCGTGCATCAGATGTATTCTGCCAAGTCCACAGAAGGCTTCGACGCAATCATCATCGCACTGGGCAGCTGATATAAAGGCCATCTTAGCTTCTGTAAGGTAATTTAACTTCAACGCTATTACACCTAATCCAATGTAAGGCCAGCTTTGTGTTTGTTCGGTAAATTCTACGGCCCGTGCATAATAATGTTTGGCTAATGATAAGTTTCCATCATCAAGACATATGTCCGCACAATGCCGAAGTTCCTTTAATACTGTATCTTTTTGTAAAATATTTATGCTTTCGGCCATTCGCCGACTATATTCGCAATGCTTCTGCGACAATACATCCATATCGCTGGTTCTACTAACCATTGTTACGTCCTCTGAATTAACTTTTAGGTTGTTAAATAAAGCCTTATGGCTAAAAGGCACTTTATAGATTTCATTATAAACAATTGTTTACATGTAAATCTATCAGCGAAGAGCTTGTATTAGTGTCAGTAAAACCGATATTGTTTTGTAGGAGTAGTCCTACGCAAAAAGAAATGGTAGTTAAGGCTTATAAATAAGTTGATTAAGATCGACACAAGGATAGGTTAAATAAAAAGAGGCTATGAGTGTTAACCCACCGCCTCTTATTTAATAAAACACTCGGAGTGATTTTATTTCTTTCTGCGAAGCAGTAAACCACACTCTAAACTACCTAATTCAGGTGGTATTTGGCACATTTGCCTGTCACAGTGCATAGGAAGTCTGTCGGAAATGTCCTATGAAATTACAGTCGGTTTCTGACATAAGCAAAGGCTCTTGTCTTTAGTAAACTTTTATTTTTATATATTAAGTTTTTAGATAGAGAACACAAAGCAAGTGCAATAGTGCTAATCAAATAAGGGAATTGTGGAATGAAAGAAAATAATTTTAAATCCGAACTATCGGAAGCATCCGTTGGTGAGATTGTGGAAAATGAATACTGCATCTGGTGGGGTCATTCTTACAGTGATAATACTTCTATGGAGATGGTGACGGTTAAAAACCGCGTTGGATGTATTAATATAGAAAGCCATCCTCTTACGCCTGAGAATATCAAAGCTGTTATCACACAAAATGGTAACATAGTTCCATTGGTTAACATGAATGGCACGACAAGTCCTGTGACGAAAGAACAAGCGAATAATTCGCTCAGCGGATTTACCCTTGTAGAAATCCTTATCATCGTGGTTATTTTAGCTGTTCTGGCAGCGATTGTCATCCCAAAGTTCAGCAACGCTACTGACGAAACCAAAGACTCAGCATTGGATAAAAATCTTCAGGTTATTCGTCAACAACTGGAACTTTATCGTTTAGAGCATCTGGATTCCTATCCGGTCTTTTTAACCGGTGAAGCAAGCCAATTAATGTATAA
>CAZRPR010000060.1:0-2678 GCA_964602125.1 uncultured Candidatus Saccharibacteria bacterium | reverse complement strand
CCGACCCAGCCATCGAAGTGGTTATTGTTAATGACAAAGAATGTGAGGAATGTAAAGTTGACAGCGCCGTCCTTGGTCTTAAATCAGCCATTCCGACCGTTGTTCCCCGAGAAATTGATATCAAAAGTGAGGAAGGCAAAAAATTGCTAGCCAAGACCGGATCCAAAATGTATCCCGTCTTCGTTTTTGATAACAAAATCGAAAAAATCGAAGTCTTTCCTAAGATAGAAAACGTTTTAACGAAGAAAGATAATCTCTATTTACTTGATGCTTCCGTCTTGGGAGTGGCCGGTAAATACACCGAAACTCCAGTTTTTGCCTCCAAAAATCAGGAAGTTTTAGGCAACCCGGAAGCGAAAATTTCAATTATTGAATTTTCCGATTTCCAATGCCCTTACTGTAAAGTTTTCTATGAGGCTTTGAAGAAAATTACTTCCGACCCAGCCTACAAGGATAAAGTTAAGGTTGCTTTCAAGCACTTACCTTTAAGCTTTCATCCTAAGGCCAATGATGCTTCTTTAGCTGCATCTTGTGCCGGTCAGCAAAACAAATTTTGGCCCATGTATGATCTTCTCTACACCAAGCAGGAAGATTGGCAAGCTGCCACCGACAACAATTTATTCAAGGGTTATGCCAGCCAATTGAAGTTGGATGCTACTAAATTCAACACTTGTTTGGATAAAGCAGAAACCCAAGCGGATATCGAAGTTGACAAAGAATTGGCCAAGCAGTACAGCATCAGTGGTACTCCCGCCTTCTTCATTAACGATGAATTCGTAAGCGGAGCGATGAAATATGAAGACTTAAAAGCTAAAATCGATCAACTCTTAGCTAAATAATCTTCCGCTCTCTCGTGATAGTTATTAACTCAATAAGCGTCTCCTTCCGAGGAGGCGCTTATTTTTTTAAAGATGACTATTTTAAAAGAAAGGATTAAAATTTCTAGAAGTTAGTCAGTTTCTAAAAAATAAAAAATACCCAAATAAATGAATATTTTTGAAAGTTTTTTTGCTAGCAATTTTATTTTCATGTCCTTCTTTTTGTTCTTTATCTTTATCGGGGTTTTTACTTTCATCAGAAACCCGAGACTTAGATTAAATCAATTATTTGTTGGCGTTGTTGTCTTCAGCCTTTTATGGGTCTATCTTCTCTTCTCCTTGGAAGATCCCCTGATTCAAAATAATTTTAAAACTTTAATTTTCTCCCTCCCCGCCGCTCTGCTCCTTTTTATTTTTATCACTTTTCAGGAACTGGAAACTCGAATGAGGGAAACTGAAGATAAAAGCAACACCCTCCTGAGAAAAATCTCTCTTTTACTCCGAACAACCCTGGCCATTGAAATGATTTTAATCGCATCCCTTCTATTGATAGTAAAAATTGTTAATCTTTTCTCAACTGTCGAGGAATATTCCGCTCTAAAAAGCTCTCTTCTTTCTTTAATCTTGATTGTCTGTATTCTTTTTGCCTGGGAAATTATTCTCTACTCCGGCTTCAAACTTTTTACGGTTATCCGAAAATTTTGGAAGGAAGGCTGGGAAATTCTTATCGGTTGGGATTTCTTCTTTTTTCAATTTTTCTCTCTACTGCTAACTTTTTCCTGTTTTTATTTAGCTCTGCTTTTTACCGCTTTACATTCATCTAATTTTAACGTTTACCAGATAATTCATGTTTTTGGCGGTTTGGCTTTCGTTGAAGCGTTCTCTATTCTTTTATCTGGGTTAGTGATGACCATCGCTATCGCTATTAGTAGCTACTACTTTTTGAATTTAAAAGTGGTTTTCGCTCAATTACTAAGTTCAACAATTTTCATTCTCAATCTCTATATGCTGCTGCACTTTGAGAACAACTCCGTCAATTTAATCGTCCGATTAATCTTGTTGGTCGCTCTACTCTTTCTCTCCTTTTTCTTGACAGGTAACGTGGTTAAAGAGACTTTAAGTAAGAGAAAAATCCAAGAAACCACCAAGAAAATTTGGGAAAGTAACCAAACTCTAAATGACTTAGACAAAGCCAAGTCCGAATTTATTAACACCGCCTCACATCAACTCAGAAGCCCTCTCTCCGCCGTTAAAGGCATTATCTCTATGCTTATTGACAAAACTTACGGAGCAGTCAGTTTAAGGATTAAAGACCCTCTGGAAAAAATTTATATCAGCAATGAAAGATTAATTAATTTAATAGAAGACCTACTGGACGTCTCCCGCCTCGAGGAAGGTCGCCTGGATTTTAATTTTGTTAAAATAGACTTAAATAAATTAGCTAAAAAAGCGACCGATAACCTCATCATACAAGCAAAAAATAAAAAACTTTATCTTAAATTTACTCCTAACAAAAAAGCGAATATCTTGGCTTTTGCTGATGAAGAAAAACTAACGGAAGCCATTATGAATTTAATCGATAACGCCATTAAGTACACTCGCAGAGGCGGAATCTCAGTTGAAGTTAAAAAAATCGGTCAAGTGGCTAGAATTTATATTCGAGACACCGGCATTGGACTGGAAAAAGCAGAAATCGCCAGCCTGTTTCAAAAATTTGTTCGTAGTGGACGAGGCAACAAGCTAAGTACTGTCGGCACCGGTCTGGGCCTCTACGTAGTTAAGAAGATGGTTCTCGCCCACAAAGGCAAGATTTGGGCGGAGTCGGAAGGTGAAAATCGAGGCAGCGCCTTTGTAATCGAA
>CAZRPR010000059.1:0-2731 GCA_964602125.1 uncultured Candidatus Saccharibacteria bacterium | reverse complement strand
GTGTCCGCCCGAAAGATAACAAAAAAAGCCTATATAATGCGGTATTTAGCCGTTTAAGAGTGATTGAAAATTTCTCCTACGCGACGGCGATTATGACGGTTGGGGTGATTTTAGGCCTGGGTTTATTGGCGCAGGGATTGGCTCAAAATAATAATTATTTAGCTAGAATAGTCGGTTTACCCGAGTCGAGGTTAGCAAAAATCGAAAAAGTGGGGAGCGAAGCCAAAAATTTATCCCCACCAAAAAAACTGACTTTTCTTGAGGGTTTAGGCAGTTTGTTCAATCCTTTTGTTGAAGAAAGTGGGGAAGAGGGAGAACCTTCTTTTCTGGCTTTGATGGATGAGAAGATTAGTAATATAGAAAAGGAGATTGAAGGGAATGATGAGGGTGATTTTTCCTCCCTTCAGATGAAGGGAGGTGTTTCCGACGCATCGGAGGAAACGGAGGGTTCTGAAAACAAAAATAATGCGAATGATAATTCCTCAAACCCCTCCCCCTTCGGGTACCTGCCTACCGGACAGGCAGGCTCCCCTTCATCTGAAGGGGAGAAAAATACGAACGCCCAATCTGACACCACGGAAACCCAATCCATTCATCTTGAGGCGGATAATGACGGAAAGGACGAACTGAAGTCCGGTTCTACCCTCAAAATCAAGGGAGGAGAAGGCATCAAGACTTCTCTGGAAAATAATGTTATTACTATATCTAGTACAGGCGTATCCCAATCCGTTACAACATATATCGCCAGCACCATTGATGACGACAGTCATAATCACACAGCCACTACTCTTCCAGCTAACGTTTCTTACCTCGGTCAAACCATCTCTTCCGATGAGATATTAAACAGCACGATTAATAGCAACAATCTAAAAAACAGCAACACTCCAACCAATGGTCAAGTTCTTTCATATAATGAAGTTACGGGAGGATTTACCTGGATTTCTCCTAGCGGTACCGGTACGGTTACTCAAATTAACACCGGTAATGGTCTTTTGGGTGGACCCATTTCTGTCACCGGCAACATTCAAATTAACGCTCCCACTTGTACTGCTACAGAGAAACTTTCCTGGAACGGCACTGCCTTTATCTGTTCCACAGATATTGACACCGATACGGACACAGATACTGATACCAACAACTATCCCACCAGCGTAGCTGTTACCGGCACTACTACCAAAACTATTACTTTGCAAAGGCAGGGATTGGCTGATCTGACTGCCCAATTTACCGACATCGACACGGACACTAACACTACCTACACTGCCGGCACAGGATTGGATCTCACCGGTACCACTTTCTCAGTCGCTAGCACTTACGATGATAATTTTCTCACGACTTCATCAATTTTTTCAGGTGATGTTTCTGGATCATACAATAGTATCGCGGTTGCAAACGATTCTCATTCCCATACTGCCACAACCATTCCATCACATGATTCACTCACTGGAGCGGGAACCGTTGACACAACGCTAGAAGTGCAGGGAGTAAGTGTTTCGGGTGACGCTTCTGGTACGGTGGGCAATATCACTGTAACCGATAATTCGCATTCACACGACACTTCTACCATATCTGGCGTTGATATTTCTTCCGACACTAATCTCTCCGGAGACAGTGAAATAGTGCTGACGGGAGACGCGCTTTCTATTGCTTCGGGAATTACTCGAGACACAGAACTTTCTAGTTTCATTACCGATGGAAATACGGGATGGGATAATTCTTACGGCTATATTACAGCATCATCCAGCGATGCTTTCACCAACAAAACCGGCAATATCTCTCAATGGACCAATGATAGCGGATATATTACAGGTAGTTCTAGTAGTGCTTTAACCAACAAGACAGGGAACATCTCTCAATGGACCAATGACTCTGCGTATATTACGGATGGAAATACTAACTGGAATAATAGTTACGGTTTTATCACTGCATCTTCCGCCGACGCACTGACTAACAAAACAGGAAATATCTCTCAATGGACGAATGATAGTAATTACATAACTGACGGCAATACTAACTGGAATAATTCTTACGGCTTTATTACTGAAGGTAATGACGGTTGGGACAATACATATGGTTTCATAACGGATGGAAATACAGGTTGGACTAACGAATACAATCTCATTACTCTCTCTTCTCTCACCAACACCGCACTAGGCTTAACTTACAATAATCTCACTGGACAAACATCCCTCACCACTGGTTATGTAATCCCAACTACTACAGAAGAATCAAATTGGAACACAGCTCACGGTTGGGGAAATCATAGCATGGCTGGCTATATTACTGATGGCAATACAGGTTGGAATAACTCGTATGGATTTATCACGGAAGGGAATGATGGTTGGGATAACACATATGGTTTTATTACCGCATCTTCTGCTGACGCGCTTACTAACAAAACAGGGAATGTTTCTATGTGGACTAACGATAGTGGCTACATTACCGGTAGTTCTAGTAGTGCTTTAACTAACAAGACAGGTAATGTTTCCCAGTGGACAAACGACAGCAACTATATTACGGACGGCAATACTAATTGGAATAATTCTTACGGATTTATCACGGAAGGGAATGATGGTTGGGATAATACTTACGGTTTCATTACGGATGGAAATACCGGTTGGGATAATAGCTATGGATATATTACCAGCGTAGATTTCTCCCAAATTAATAATGGTACCGGAGTATATCTCAATTACAAACCAAACAATACTGCTTGTGGACTAAACCAAGT
>CAZRPR010000058.1:0-2866 GCA_964602125.1 uncultured Candidatus Saccharibacteria bacterium | reverse complement strand
TGAAGGGGAGAAAAATGCAAAAATTATTTACAAACTTTATTAACTTTATAAACTTTCTAACTTCTTCCCATGAAAACAAAACTAATCATCACCTTCGTTGTCGGTCTCACTCTCGGTTCGCTTCTGCTTTCCGATTCCTTTGCTGCCTCGATGAAAAAGATTAAGGTTAGCAAGCTGAAACTGGCCGTGCAATCTATCGGAGAAACTCACCTCAAAGATAATGCGGTGGGCAATCTTCGAATCATCCTCAATGACTTAATTACGGGAGAAAAAATCAAAAACGAAACCCTTAAAAACGAAGATATTGCTCCTGACGCCAGTATAGACAGAAGTAAATTAAACATTCCTGATTATCCAAGCAACACCGAAAAAAACAAATTGGGTGAAATAGTGGACGGAAATGACAGTAACATCACTTTGGGCAACAAAAACATCTCCCAAATTCACGATCAAAACACTGACTCCGGCACCAACTCAAACACTTTTACCATTGGTCAAACGGGCAACGACATTACCCTACTTTTTGGCACTTCCGCCAGAGCTCTCACTTACGACAAAGATGATGAAAATTTCAAACTTTCTAAACCCCTGTCCCTCGAAACTAACAAAATCACTAACATTGCTACTCCGACCAACGACACCGATGCCACCAACAAGGCTTATGTGGACAATCAACTCTCTACTAATATCAACAACTTAAAATGGAAAGATCCGGTCGATGAATTTGCCGATCTCCCCACTTGTAACAACGACTCAGACGGTCACTCCAGACTCGTCACCACAGAAAATTGGATTTATCGCTGTGATGAAACTGATGACACTTGGCATAAAGTGGCCAACGTGGGCACTGTTAATCACAACGATCTACAAAACCGCGACGCTACATCTACTCATCCTGCTACGGCCGTTTCCTTCACTCCAACCACTCAAATTGCTGGCACCAACACTCAAACAGCCATTGCGGAGCTGACCAATGAAACTATTCACCTTGACCCCTCATCTTCTCAAACCATTACTTACCAAGCCTCAACCGTTCAGACCATTCTCAAAATGGCTGCCTCTCAATCGGCTTCACCCTTTAAAATTACGAATAACAGTGACAACTCCGTCTTTTCCGTCAACACTTCCGGCATCATTGAAACGGCCAGTGTCAACTCCACTTCTATTGCCGACGGAACCATCGTGGGAGGAGACTTAAAATCTGATATTACTATCTCGACCACCGGATCGATTACTGCAAACTCCGTTTCCGCCTCCACTTTAACTTCCTCGGTAGCTATCGGTACTTCCCCTCTGATTGTCACTTCCACCACCAAAGTCGCTAACTTAAATGTTGACCTGCTAGATAATATGAACACCTCAGCCACAGGAGGCAACTCCATCATTCCCGTAACGGACGGAAGTGGTAATTTGAGTGTAGGAGCGGGCAATATTACGACAACTGGAAATGTGAATGCCAATACAGCTAATGTAACCAACGTCAATGCCACCACCACCACGACTACCAATCTTAACTTCGCCGATTCCACCACTCAAACCACTGCCGCTATCAACACCACCTATCGTCACGGTGACGGTCGAGTCAACGACTATTATTGTCAACAAAAAACCGTTTCCTCCTCCGGTCAAGTGGGTGATTGGACTAATATTAACAATTCTCAGACTTGTGGTTTCAATAAACGATGTGATGGCAGTGGCAACTGTGTCACCTCGGACTTTGTTTGTGGCGCATCCCAAGTGCTGGACGGTGAGAGTAACGCCTATGATACGGTTCTCATTGGTAATCAATGTTGGTTCAAACAAAACTTAAAACTCGGCACCAAGCTAGCTTCCGGCTCTACCATGCCGACCAACAATAGCATCATCGAAAAATGGTGCTACGACAACTCTGATGCTAACTGCACCACCTATGGAGGACTTTATCACTGGGACGAAGCCATGCAATATTCCATCACTCCCGGAGCTCAAGGCATCTGCCCCACCAGTTGGCACGTGCCAACGGATGCCCAGCAGCACGAACTAGACAATTACCTCAAAGACACCGGTCAAACTTGTGATGCTAACCGAAGCGGAACTTGGGATTGTGCCACCGCCGGCACCAAACTTAAAACGATAGGCAGTACGCCCAATTTTGATGGTCGGCTAGCCGGCTACCGCAATTCGGATGGTTCCTTCGGCACTCTCGGGACGTACGCCTACTTTTGGTCGTCTTCTCCGAGTGGGTCATCCGCTTGGGCCCGTTACCTGTATTCGAGTTACGCCCCGGTCGTTCGGTATCTCTATTCGAAGGCGTTCGGTTTCTCGGTGCGTTGCCTTAAGGACTGATTGGAGCCCTTTGACTCCCCTGAACCATTCGGTTCAGGGCACAGTTTGTCTCCCCCGCCTGAGGCGGGGTCGCCGGAGGCGATTTGCCCCTTCCTGTTCGGGGGGCTTGCCCCACGAACAGGTCTTTTATAAAAAATATTTGTATGGCCAATTATGACAATCTGCCCGTCTATCGGGAGAGCTACTCTCTACTTTTAGATTTATTCAAATTCATAAAAAATTTTTCCAGAGAATATAAATATACTTTGGGTGAAAGTATGAAGAAAGAAGCGGTTGAGATGATAACGAATATATATCGAGCCAATAGTTCCTTTCGAAAACGCAGAGACAAAATCCGTTTTGCCAGAGAAAATCTTGAAGCAATCAGACTATTTTTAAGATTGAGTAATGATTTGGGCTTGATTGGGCTGGAAAAATTCGTCATTCTTAATTTAAGACTAGAAGCGGTGAGTAAGCAACTTACGGGCTGGGAAAGAACTTCATAAAGTTAATAAAGTTAATAAAGTTAATAAAGTTAATAAAGTTAATAAAGTTAATAAAG
>CAZRPR010000057.1:0-2942 GCA_964602125.1 uncultured Candidatus Saccharibacteria bacterium | reverse complement strand
GCGATTGTATTGACCGCCTTCACCCTCCTATATAATAACAATCAGAAGAATGACAGGCTGGCAATGGAAAAAGCGTTTGGTAACAAGCTAAAAACAATGCTTTTTGGCGGAGATTTGGAGGGCAGTATACAGAATGCCAAAGTACTAGACGATTCGCATAAACATTCAGCGGATACTTTATCTAAACATGATAATCTCAATGGGGCGGGAACGATTGATACTGAAGAAGAATTGGAAAACTTGATTGCGAACGGTGACATTAAAAAAGGTTCTATTGATGATATCCAAATCAAATCCGATTCTCACACTCACAGTGGTGAAACAATCTCTGACCTAGACATTTCTGGCGATACTAACTTAAATGGAGACAACGGCATCTCCGTTGACAACGACACCATCAATTTAAGCAAACTAAACAAAGACTGGAATCAAACAGGCAAATACGACATAGTCCTTAACGACAAAGATAGCGAAATTAAGATGCTCGAATCGAATGGTTTGGCTTACGGCACCATTGACGTGGGTGATCTTGATCAAAATGAAACTTACACCCTCTCCGGTCCAACGGGAGACATTCTCACCTCCACTCAATTTGAAGACGCTCTCAACCCCACTTATGTTAATGTGACGGGAGATACGATGACGGGCGGACTGAATTTTTCAGGGATAGATGAAGACATCACGGCTGATGATGATGAACACTTAGCTTTAATGACAAATGGAACGGGCAACATCGGTATTGGGACGATCAACCCCGGAGCTAAACTTTCAGTCAAGGGTAACACTTCAATAGGCTCATCATATAGCGAAATATCGGCACCGGAAAATGGTTTAATCGTGGAAGGTAGAGTCGGTGTCGGAACAATCTATCCCACCGAAGCACTCGATGTTAATGGAAACATTCTTTTGGCGGGAGGAGGAACAATTGATGTTCGATCGGCCGGTACTCTATTAATAGGGGGATCGACTCAGACCGGTTTGACTCTCGGTCGAGCCGGAGCTGTCACTACCGTTTCCGGATTGAGCCTGGTCGTTAATCCGACAGCTTGGACAGCGACACCAACTATTTCCGGATTAATTACGGCCACTAGTGGCATTACCGCCAACGGATTAATTACGGGCAATGCCAATATGGTTATTAATGGTACTTCAAACTTAAATGGAGATACGACCATTGTGGGTACAACCGACATTACAGGAGACACTAGTGTCCTTGGCCAAACCGACCTTACTGGACCCACCAACATTATTGGTGCCACGGGCATCACCGGTGCCACTACTATTAATGGAACGACCATTGTTAATGGGGCGACGACTATTACCGGCTTGGCGAATATCAACACGGCCGGCACCAACGCGACGAATATCGGAAATTCAACAGGAATTTTAACTTTGGTCTCGGGAGGATTATCTAGCTGGGTGAATAACGCCGGTAATCTTAGCTTGTCCACTAACACGTCCGGTAATATCAACATCAATTCGGCCGGCAATCTAAATCTCAACACCACTTCAAATAGCCCAATCAATACGGGTACCGGCCTCACGACTTTAGGAGGGAATTTGCAAGTTAACGGTACGGCCACGGTAACGGGAGTAACAACGCTGAACGGTGCCACTACGGTCAATGCTAACACCACCTTGAATGGTACGACTACGACCATAAACAGTACGGCTAGTACCACCATCAACAGTCCGGCAACCAACATCAATAGTGCCACGACAACACTGGCGTCCACCCTGATCTCATTGACGGGCGCTTCTCCTGTTTTGAATAACACTTCCGGCACTTTCTATATCAACACCACTAACAACAATCCCGTTACTTTCGGTTCGGGTCTGATCACTATGCCGAATCTTTCCGCGACGGCTCTTTCAACGGGTCATATTTTGCCTTTAGCGGACGACACTTACGATATTGGCTCGACCACCATGAGATATAGAGATTTGTATCTCGGGCCGACTTCCTTGCACATTTATTCGAACGCCGCCGAAACGACGACGGTGCGCGACTGGAAGCTGTCCATTCAGGAAACGAACGGGGCGAGCGAGGGCAATTTGCGGATTATGGAGGGGAGCAACGAGTACTTAAACATCGATACGGCGGGGAGAATCGGAATCAAGACGGCCAGCCCGCGGGTGGCTTTGGAGGTGAATACGACCGATGCCATTAAGCTGCCGACGGGAACAAACGCGGAGCGACCGCTGAGCGTCGATTCGGGAATGATCCGATTTAACACTTCCATAGCGAGTTTTGAAGGCTACAACGGTGTCGGCTGGGCGGGACTGGGTGGCGTGATTGACCTTGATCGAGACACATATATTTTGCCGGAATCCACCTCTGGTGCTGACGAGGACGCCCTGATGTTCTACACGGCCAGTGGTGAGAAAATGAGAATTTTGGCGGGAGGCAACGTCGGTATCGGGACGACGGCACCTTTGGCGAAATTGGATGTGCGAGGCAACGCCTCTTTTTCACTAGGCTCTTTTGGGGTAAGTGCTCCCACCACTATTTCTCTCGATGCAGACAGCTCGGTAGCTATCGGTGGGCAAACGATGAACCTCATTACGGATGGCGGACAACTGAAAATTCAAGCTTCGGCTAACTTAGATATTGACGCCGGCACGAACATTACTATTGATGGAGTCAATTTTACGCTTACTCCAACCGGTGCCACTAGTATTGATTCAACCGGATCTGTGACTATAGATTCAGATTCAACAGTCACTTTGGGCGGCGCGGGCGTCAGCATCGCTTCCGACGGAGGAGAGCTGGACTTAACGGGCAACGCTAACATTGACATCAACGCCGGAGTGGATCTGACCGTTGATGGCCGACACTTTACGCTCACTCCAACGGGCAACTACAACGTCAACGCCGGCGGGAATATTGGCATGGCAACGACCACTGGCAGTGTTTCCATTTCGGGGGTAAGCATGAATCT
>CAZRPR010000056.1:0-2981 GCA_964602125.1 uncultured Candidatus Saccharibacteria bacterium | reverse complement strand
CAAAATACCAATGAACTGGTAACCGAGTTAATAAAAAAAATAGCTGATATGCAAATCAGCTTAAAAAAAGAAGTTCATGAAAACAAAAACCAACCTAATCCTACGGAAATCTTCGTGGTACGCTCGGCAGATCACCAATATCGAAGTAATCCCTAAGGCACCTGTCGCAGCAGAACAGCAAGGTATTTTCTAACGGGACAAAACTATTCTTGGTCCCTATAACCCCTTCGTCTACACGGAGCACTTCTGTGCCGATGTCGAGTTCACGGATGCAGTTGGTGCATGTTTTTTTAATTTCCATTCTAAATTGTGAAAATCGTATTTAAATTGCTTTGAACTGATTTGTTAAGCGGCAACTTGTTCTAAAATCAGAATAGTAACATTTATAAAGGTGCCATTTGTGTCATTATTGAGTAGTTGCGCTGTTACTAAACAGTGGTAATTACTCTATAACAAAATGGAAAATCAAACAGTATACCAGCCGGCAATGGAAAGCCAAAACGACAGAAAGGTCCTGCTATCATTCAATCAGCCCATCACAGCTAAGCAAGTCGCAGGAAAAACCGGTATACCGGAGGATACCTGCAGCCATATGATATCCAAATTCGCTAAAAACGGCATGGCAACCTGCCTTAACCCCGCTGCCGGAAATAGCCGATTATACTGGCTCACCGAATCTGGTAAAAGATGCCAGAAAGATCTTTGCAGGAAATTGAATCTGTCTTATAAAGAATATGATTTACCAAATATCGACTGGGAACTTTATGGCTGGATATGTTTTAGCCACAGATCGGCAGTTATAAAAACTTTAAATGCCCCTATGCAACCATCAAAGATCAAGCAAACCCTGCGAATACAAAAACCTAATATCAAAATCAGCGCCAATAACATTAGGGATGTTATCAGGCTCTTATTGACGAAGAAAATCGTTCAGCCCATTAAAATCAAAAAGAAGGCCCATCCAAGATATGAGTTAACCGATTCAGGCAGTATATTCAGGCAACTGCTTATCAATTCAAACGCTCACATCGGGCAAAACAGTTCAAATCATATTTATAAAACAGGAGATAATTGACTATGACAAAGAAATTTGCAAAAACACTGGAAGAGAAAGCCAATCAGCTTGCGGCATATCCGCTAAAGCAGCAGTGGGACGACTCTATCTCTTCGATGATCAGGCGGGAGATAACCCTGACAGTAGAGCAGATACAACGGCTAAGAGAACGGCATGATGAACAGTTTAACAGGCTGCTTAGGGTCGAGTGTTATGTGGATACCGAACTAATGCAGATGGAACAGCGTCAGCCAAGATATGTGCCATACCATTTTCCGGAAAAGGAAAAACTAAAGCAGCGGCTCTTTGATATCGAAAAAGAGCGTCGTAATTTAAGCATTCGGCTCGAAGATAAAACTCAATCCCTCGAAGAACGACTGCTGTCGTTAATAAACAAACACCAGCAGATTGATATTTGATCACCAACTAAAGCCATGAATTAAAGGATTGCATATTTTAGCATCTTTGTACACAGTCTGTTTTTGGCCATTATACCAGACTAATGAATCAACCTTAAATTCAGAGGGAATCGTTTTTTTGAAATTTTCAATACCACAAATATACTCAGGCTGAAAAGTCTGTCCTGATTTTATTTCAACAGCAGTAAAACTCCTTGCTCCCGATATTAAAAGGTCAACCTCGTTACCTTTAGAATCTCTATAGAAATGCAGGTTTACCTGCTGGCCTTGATTAAGTGTTTTTTTTACTACTTCCAGAATAAGCATATTTTCATACAATGAACCGCGAAGAGGGTCATGTTGAACCTGACTTTCTTCTTTGAGGCCGAGCAGCCACGCGGCCAAACCCACATCAACAAAATACAGTTTTGAGGATTTCATCACTCGTTTTCGGATATTTGCAAAATATGGCGGCAGTTCAAAAAGGATATACGAGGCCTTAAGAACAGATATCCAGTTCTTTATTGTCGTTGAAGATACACCGACATCACCTGCCAGAGAACTATAGTTTACAAGCTGTCCTATCCGGCCTGCAAGCAGCCTCAGAAATTCCTCAAAACGAGTAAGGTCAGTGAGGTTGATTAATGTGCGAATATCACGTTCTACATAAGTGGCGACATACGAACCAAAAAATCTGCCTGGTCGTAGATTATTTTCATGAAGTCCGGGATAAAATCCTTTTATTATCGCTTCAAATGGAGAATCGGTTTTTATTTTATACTGCCCTAATTCATCCAAAGAAAAAGGAAGCAGTTCAAGCACCGCTGTTCGACCTGCGAGAGATTGACTGACAGCATGGTGAACCTGAGGCTGGTGACTGCCTGTCAGAATAAAACGGCCCGGCTTAGGACTTTCGTCAATAATGCCCTGCAGATAGCTTAGCAACTGTGGCACTCTCTGGATTTCATCAAATATTGCACCACCAGAGAAATTTCCCAAAAATCCTCTGGGGTCATTCTGGGCCTGCATACGAGTGTCCGGATCTTCCAAAGAACAGTAACTGTGGGCGGGAAATGCCATCTTAGCCAGTGTAGTCTTGCCGGACTGCCTTGGACCGAGAATGGTCACGGCCGGGTACTCTTTGGCACAAACAAGCAGTTCTTTTTGGATGCTTCGTGTAATCATATATACAGTATAATAAATTCCGTGCAAATTTCAAGTGCAACTTTAGAAATACACCATATTTAATTCAAGTAACGACAAATATCCCTGCTACCAATTATAAGTCTTTTCCATAAATATACTTATAATTCAACATCCAATACCATTTCAGTTCATCTTTTATAAACTATTCTTTGATAGTATTACTGATATGACAGATATTATCCTAAATCCCACTATATAATGGACATCGAAAAAATCGCAGCCAAACTAAGACCTCTGATGCCTGACAAGATTTCTCAATGGATGAGGGCAAGGGAAATGGCCGATCCGGAGTTAAAGTCGCTAATCGAAAAACAGATTATTTC
>CAZRPR010000055.1:0-3007 GCA_964602125.1 uncultured Candidatus Saccharibacteria bacterium | reverse complement strand
ATTCGTTGTCGGTTATTGGGGATACCTCCTCCTCCATGCCCCATGCCCCTCGCTCCATGCCCCTCGCTCCATGCCCCTCGCTTCACGCCCCATGCTCTATGCCAATCCATCAGCAACAGAACCAGCGGGAGCATCATGCCAATCCCTTTGGTAAAGGTCGCAAGTGTGAAAAATAGCAGTGCCGTCAAGGGGTATCGTTTTTGTTCGACTGACCGGAGGTAAAATAGAACCGTCAAAAGACAGAATGTAGTGCAAAGCAGATAACCACGTGTAGCCAGCCACGCCATCGGCTCAACCCGGAGCGGATGAACAGCCCAAAAGAGTGCTGCCAGTATTGCCGCGCCATAACGGCGATCCGGTTTTTTTATAAACGCCAGACAGAGAAGATAAACCAGCACGGCGTTGCCGGCGTGAATCAGTAGATTGGTCAAATGCCAGCCGGACGCATTCAGCTCCCAGACTTTGTAATCCAGCGCGCAACTCAGCCAGGTGAGCGGTTGCCAATGGCCGTAGCGAAAGGAGGTGCACATCCATGTCCACTGTCCGGACGCCAGCCCTGTATAATAGGGGTTTTCAACATACAGCGCATGGTCATCCCAGTTTAGAAACTCACCGTGCAAAATCGGAAGAAAAGAGAGTGCCACCAACCCCGCTATCAAAAGCGGCCATAAAAAATGTTTCGAAATCAATTTCATGCCCGCTGTTTTAACGAACGATTATGATTAGTGCCAGTTCATTTATTCTATCTACCCGTATGGACAAGCCATGCTGGGAATACAGTTAGGTTGTTCGCGGAAGTGTTTTTTTATAGCAGAGCGGCCTTCACTCCAAAACGTATTCATTTTATTCGCCTGCGGTTTTACTTTTCAGATTGCCCGTTATGAGATGGCTGCATACACGATTCAATTTCTTTACGAATCCGTCCGGCGGTATCTTCATCCTGACAGGCAATCGCTTTTTGAAGCGCCAGCTGATACACTCGGACAGCGCGATCCGGATCGCCCAACGCCATCAGTGCATCGGCAAGATTTTTAAGAATTTCAGCGCGATTCGGATCAATAGACAGCGCTTTAAGATACTGACTTGCTGCACCGCCGTAATCGCCTGCTTCCGCTTGCGCACGACCCAGATTATTGAACACTTCGGCCTGCCTCGCCCCCAGTTCAATGGCTTTTCTGAAGTGATAAATGGCTTGGTCTGTTTTTCCCTGCACGAACAAGTCCGCACCCAAATTGCTGTGCGCTACTGAATTATTTTCTGTACAGGCTAATGTGTGTGTCCAAAGCGTTTCGCTGTCGCGCCAATAAGAGTTCTGCTGCCGGGATGCAGTCACCAGTCCGGCCAGAACGATAACGGCAATCGCCGACACCCACACACGACGGCGGATTGAAACGCACCAGTCGGCAACACACCAGACCAGCAGCAGATAAAGTCCGATTTGCGGGAGATAAGTGAAGCGGTCGGCTCTTGCCGGACCTAAAACCCGAAAAACTCCCAGCACCGGAACCAGCATGCCCAGATACCAGAACCAGCCGGTTAGCAGGTAAGGCTTTTTCTTGTGCAATAAAACAGCGGCCACTGAAAAAGCAGACAGGAAAAGAATCGCCGCCCCGCTTTCCGGGAAAGAAATCTCCGCCGCAGGATATGGCAACGCCAACCCCGTCGGGAAAATCATCTGGCGGATATAAACAACATATGAAACCAGTGCGTTGCCGATCCGCCATGAAAAAGGAAGCTGACCAACAACCACAGAGCTTCCGGTGGAATCCGCCTTCAGGGCGATGAAACAGAAACAAATCGACAGAACCAATAAGGGAATTTTTTCGAGGAATATCCGGCGGTGAGGTGTGCCGAACCGGCGGAGCGGCCATCCGTCCAGAAGCAGCAGTACAAAAGGCACCGTAACCAGCATCGGTTTTGCCATCAACCCGGCCAGATAGAGCAGAAATACAGGGACGTAACGCCGCAAGGAAAAAGGGCGGCGTACATAACTGATATACGCCAGCAGGGTCAGCATGAAGAACAGTCCGCTCAGCACGTCTTTGCGTTCTGTGATCCAGATCACCGACTCGACCCTCAACGGATGAACTGCCCAAAAAAAAGCCGCCAGCGCACTGCGCCACATAGAGCTGGTCATCTTACGCAAAACCAGAAAAAGCAGGATTGCATTCGCCATGTGCAGCAGCACATTGGTCAGATGGAACCCGAACGGATTAAGTCCATAAACCACTTCGTCCAGCATGAAGGAAAGCGTAGTAAGCGGATAATAAAAAACCTGGTCTGTCCGCGTTAATACATCGTGTAACCCGCTTATTGACAACCCATTCAGAACCAACGGGTTGTTGTAGACAAAAACGTCGTCATCGTAATTAACAAAGTCGTATTGGATCGCCCTGCCAAAGCTCAACCACACGCCCAGTACCAGCAGAAGACAAATCAAAAAAAAACGTTTCTGAGAAGCTGGCTTTTGTAAAAAATTCATACTGTAAGGTTTTAGCTAAAGCCTGCAATATTCGCCAGCCCATATTTCCCTGTGCATTTTTGGGAAACCCACCCTGCGCTTCGCGCACCCCTTCAAAGAGGGGAATTTTATAGACATGAAGGGGTTACAGAAAATTCACTCCACGGGAGGGGTGGCCGAAGGCCGGGGTGGGTCTAATTGAATTGTTTCTTATCGTCGTGGCGATTATCGGCTTGTTGGCTGCAATTGGTGTTCCATCATTTATTGGCGCACGTAAAGGCGCTGAAGACAATATGAAAAAGGTCAATATTGCTGCTGTGAATGCCGCCAAGGAACAATGGTCAATTGTTAATAATATACCGGACACAACGCCTCTTCCGCAGAGCGGATTTACAAACATCGCTCCGTACCTCGGTAATAGCATTACCAATCTGGCTGGGCTGAATGTCGGCACCGGTGCCGGTAGCACCATCCAACTTAACAACATCGGCACTAGCGCATCCTATTAACCTGTAAAAGGAAAGCGGAACCACTAATTTTCACTAA
>CAZRPR010000054.1:0-3027 GCA_964602125.1 uncultured Candidatus Saccharibacteria bacterium | reverse complement strand
GTAGAGAATCTTCATTATTATTTTTTAAAGATTAAAACACACCCCGTCTTGCCTTTGGCAAGCCACCCCTCTCAAGAGGTAGCTGCAACACACCCCGTCTTGCCTACGGCAAGCCACCCCTCTCAAGAGGTAGCTGCAACACACCCCGTCTTGCCTACGGCAAGCCACCCCTCTCAAGAGGGGATTAAAACACGCCTTGATAAATTTCTTTTAAAATCTAAATTAAAATAAAAATAGATTTGAACCAAAATCGTATTTGACAAACGGATAATTAGTATGTACAAAGTATATACTAAACTTTAATTGTTAAAACAATGAATTCTGCTGTAATCAATATCAAAACTGATCCTAGAGTCAAACTTGAAGCTCAAAAAGTGGCCTCTGGTCTTGGCCTGAGTTTGAGTGCTCTAATCAATGGCTATCTGAAGCACATTATAAAAACCGAAACGGTTCAGTTCTCTTTAAAAAAAGAGGAGAGACCGAAAAAATGGTTGTTGGATGCAATCAAGGAGGCAAGAGAAGAAGTAAGAAGAGGAGAATATTATAGTTTTGACAATATTGAAGATTCGTTGGATTTCTTAACTCGTAGAATAAAAAAGTAAAATCTTAAATGATTGTAGATTACGGTAAAAAATTTATTAAAGATTTTGATAAATTGCCGGTAAAATTGCAAAAAAAATTTCGGGAAAGATTGATTTTATTTCTTGAGAATCAAAACCATCCTTTACTTAAAAATCACATATTAACCGGAGAATTAGGAAGTTTGAGAAGTATTAATGTGACGGGAGACGTTCGAGTTTTGTATCAGGAAGTTGAAAAAGATAGAGTCGTTTTTTTGGCTATCGGTACTCATAGTCAGCTTTATAAATAAAAATTCTATGCGATTGAAGGTCAAGACGCATCCTTGCGCCAAGCAAAATAAAATTGAGATTGTGGGGGAGAATGAATTCAAAGTTCACGTGACGGCCCCGCCGGACAAAGGCAAAGCCAACCGAGCGATGTTGGAATTGTTGGCCGATTATTTTAACGCGCCCGTTTCGCGCCTGCGGATTGTGAAAGGGCAGGGAAGTCGGGACAAAATCGTAGAAATTCGGTAGGGACGTATCGTGATGCGTCCAACGTGGCGTATTGACAAAAAATAAAATATATTATTTCATTAAGTTATTAAATTTAATAAAATAATGAAATTTGACATCTTGAGACAAAATTTGGATAGCCCGATTTTTACTGCGAGAGAAATCAAGATTAAGGGATTCAATATTTTTCCTTATCAATTTTCTTTTTGGACAAAAAATAACAAAATTAACCAGCTAAAAAGAGGGGTTTACTACTTAAAGGAAAGTCGGGATGAGATTGGGATGGAAGAGATTTCCTCCTTTCTTTATTCACCCAGCTATGTTAGTCTCGAGTCGGCCCTTTATCGATATAATTTTATGCCTGACGTTCCTCAAAGTTTGACGGCGGTGACCAGTCGAACCACTAGAACTTTTAATAATGAACTGGGCCGGTTTGTTTTTAGACACATCAATCCGAAGCTTTTTTTTGGCTACATTTCTCTGGGAGAAAGTGGAAGAAATTTCTTTCTAGCTGAACCGGAAAAAGCGATTCTGGATTATCTTTATTTAAACTCCGCCACTCTCGAAGATGAAAAAGATTTGGCCGCATTAAGACTGAATTACTCTGAAATTAAGCGAAAAATCAGCTTACAAAAAATCAAGCAGTATGCGAAAGCTTTCCAAGTGAAAAAAATGGATAAAATAATCAACTTACTGATTAAAAATGTTAACGCTGAAGCAAATTAAAGCCCATTACGAGGAAAACAACATTCAGCCAAAAAATACTTTGGTTGAATATTTGCAATCGGAGATGTTGGATTCACTTTTTAAACAGGAGGAGAGTCGTCTTTTGAGTTTTATGGGTGGGACGGCCCTGCGTATAGTTTACCAAGGAAATCGTTTCTCGGAAGACTTGGACTTTGATAATTTTGGTCTTTCTTTCGCCCGCTTCGGAAGATTAGTTAAGAAAATGATTCGAGACATGGAGCTTAAGGGTTTTGTTTTGGAAAGCCGATCAGTTGAGAAGGGAGCATTTCACTGTTATGTTAAATTTCCCTCGATTTTACAAAAAACAGGAATTAGTCCCATTGAAGAGGAAAAAATCTTAATCAGAATTGATACTGTTAAAAAACAAAAGTTGTTTCCACCTTTAAATTTTAGGCTCAGTCGCTTTGATTTGTATAGAAATTTAAGGGTAAATCCTTTACCGATTATTTTAGCCCAAAAAATATTGGCCGGGATGGATAGAAAGAGAGAGAAGGGAAGAGATTTTTATGATATAAACCTCTTTTGGAACCGATCCAATCCGGATTTTGCATATTTGGAAAAAGTTTCGGGCCTTAAAAAAGAAGAATTGCTAAAAAATTTTTACCGGAAGTGTCAAGGGCTTAACTTTAAAAGACTAGCTAAAGACGTTGAACCGTTCTTGATTATTCCCGACCAAAAAGAAAGAGTGAGTGATTTTTTGAATTTCTTGAAGCAGAAAATGGCAAAATAAAAATTTGTATTTTTATTCTTCCAGCAGTGGGGTTTCTTCCACTTTTCCGAGTTTGCGCTCGATGGTACGACTTTTGGAGGAGGCTTTTTCGATGTTGTGACTGGCTTCTTGCAATTTTTTCTGAGTTTTGTCGAGTAGAGTGCCGAAAGTACCAAATTCGGTTTTGATTTTTCCGAGCACCGACCAGACTTCGCTGGAGCGTTTTTCAATGGCCAGGGTGCGAAAACCCATTTGGAGACTGTTAAGAAGAGCAGCAAGGGTCGTTGGTCCCGTTACAATGACTTTAAAATCTCGTTGCAAGGTTTCTGAGAGCCCCGGACGACGCAGAATTTCAGCGTAAAGTCCTTCGATGGGCAAAAATAATATGCCAAAATCAGTGGTGTATGGGGGGTCAAGATATTTATCTCGAATGTCTTTGGCTTCCGATTTAACTCTCATTTCTAAAGCTTTGGAAGCTCGCTCCATTTCGATTAA
>CAZRPR010000053.1:0-3162 GCA_964602125.1 uncultured Candidatus Saccharibacteria bacterium | reverse complement strand
TGTACATCCCGAAGCCGGGCAGCCCGGAGTTGCGCCCGCTGGGCATACCGACGGTGTGTGCATAATGCACCTCCTGCAGTTTGCCCTGGGGATCCGTTGCCGTTTGCCCGCTGTGAGGCGGCTTCCCGCAGGTAGCCGTCCCCTGCAACAACGCCTAGTCCTTCGTTTCTGGTTGCGGGGAAGAGAAGCCCCGCGACGTATCACTCCTGATGTGCTTGACTGCGCTCTCTTGCTTTCTGTGCTCGGGCTTTGATCTGCTCCTGGTCGTCGGCGGGGATGCTGATCCAGCAGGCGCTTCCGCCGTTGGTTCGCCTGGCAGTGATGATCCCGCGCTTGATCCAGTAGTATACCACGCCCGGCGAGACCCCGAACCGGGTGGCGGTTTCCTGAACCGTCAGCTCTCCCGGGTGTCGACGGCATGGGGCCGGGATGCGGTGCTTGTAACGGAGCCATCTGACCATGGCTGTGGTGAACGCCCCGGCCTTGGGTCCGCAGTGTCCCTCTGCATTCAGAACGGCGGCGATCTGTGCGTCTTCGTGGAGTTCCCGGGCCAGTGTGCACGCTCTGGCGACGGTCTCGGGTCTGTGCCGAACCTGCTCGTGCACGGGCGGCGGACAGTTCACGGCGATATCCTCGCAGGCGCCCCCCTGCCAGCGGACGTGCAGCACGAAGCGGGCCGGATCTGACCGTCTGTCCACGGTGATGTCCTTGATGAGGAGCCGAAGGATCTCCTTGCGTTCTTTGGTTCGGGTTCCGGCTGCGCTCCAGATCCGCGGCAGATCCGCGGACAGCGCCATGATCTGTTCTCTGACCTTGTGGGTGACTGCGGGAGTCTGGGCCTCAGCGGCCTTCTGGTGGTCGGCCTGCACGGCCTGCAGGGCCGCCAGCGCCGCATTCCATTGTGTTTCCAGCGTCGTGGCCACCAGCCGGTTGGCGGGATCGACCTGCTCGTAACGCCGCTGCGCCAGGTCCGCTTCGTAGCGCGCGCGCTCGATACGCAGGAGCCATTGGCGCTGTACCGCGGCGTGCCGTTCGGCGAGTTCCTCGATGGCGCGGAGAGCGATCTGCAGCCTGGCTGGCTGAACGAAATCGAGGGCCCTCTCGGATACCGGACCGTCGACGATGCTGCAGCGGAGCGCGACGCACGATGCCGTGGCACGCCCATCCCGGCGTCGGCGGTTGCACTCATAGGTGGGACGGATGCCGCCATTGCCCTTGTAGCGTACCGTGAGCCGGTGGCCGCAGCTACCGCAGAGCAGCAACCCCTGCAGCAGGGCGTGTCCCTCCCGCGCCGGACCCGGCAAAGCCGTCGCCTCGCCGTTGGTCCGGTTGCGCTCAAGGGCGGTCTGGTTCTGCAGGAAATGCTCCCACGTGATGTAGCCCTCGTGATGGTCGCGGACGCACACCAGCCACTGGTCGCTTGGCACGCACACGGTACTCTCTACGACGCGCCCATCGGGCGATGCGACTCTGCGGGCACGATGGCGGCCGAAGGCATAGCATCCCGCATAGGATGGGTTACGCAGCAGTCCCAGAGCGCGTCCATGCTCCAGGGGCCCCCAGAGCAAGCGCCCGTTCCACTCCCCACCGTAGGTCCGTTTGGGGAACTTCATATTCTCGACGGCGAAGCGTCGCACCACCCCGTAGGCGCTGCCTGTCTCCCTGAACCAGCGGAAGAACAGACCGACCACGTCCTGGACTTGCCGGTCCGGGTCCAGGACGATCCCGGCCTGGGGGTCATGGCAGAAGCCGACCGGGAGGGGGAAGTGCAGTTCGCCTTTAGCCGCTTTGTTGACCTTCCCCCCCCACAAGCGACTGCGCAGAAAGTGCAGCTCGGCCTGCGACATCGCACCTTTCAGGCCCAACAGCAGTTGGTCGTTGAAGTCGGTGGGGTCATAGACGCCGTCCTCATCCACTATCAAGGAAGAGGTCAACGCACAGAGCTCCAAAAGCCGATGCCAGTCGGCACAGGAGCGGGACAGCCGTGACGCTTCCAGCGCAAACACCGCGCCCACCTGCCCCAGCGACACCTCGGCGACCAGCCTCTTGAAGTCTTCCCGCTCGGCCATGCCGCTGCCCGACAGTCCCAGATCCCGGTCCAGGATCTCCACCCGTTCGGGGCTCCATCCCAGTTGCAGGGCTCTCTGCTGGAACTTGTACTGCCGTTCGGTGCTCTCCCGGTGGAGCCGCAGTTGGCCGGCTGTCGACTGCCGCAGATAGACGCAGGCTTTCCTGCCGGTGTGCCCGGCGGTGATCTTCGCGAGGTTCATTGCACCGCGCCTCCTCTTCCCTGTCTTGCCTCAAGCAGGAGGCGAACAGAGTCGCGAAGAACACCGCGGCCCGCTCGACATCGATCACCACAGCGCAGGACATGCCTCAGGGCCTTTCTCGGCGGCGGAGAAGCTCCGTGTTGATCGCACAGATCTGGTCCAGGGCGTGGCGCACCGCAGCGAAGACCTTCAGACTCTCCTGCACCAGAACCGCCCGGTCGCCGGACACATACAGCATCTCCGGGCGCCCCTTCGGGTGACTGATCGACAGGTAGTTCTTCGGCCCGTGCCCCCGCCCCCGTGCACAGTGGCAGCCGGGCTTGCCGCAGCGCAGGAACCGCTCGATGAGCGAGCCGCGCAGAACCGTCTCCAGCGACGGCAGGCCGCGCAGCAACTCCGCCCGCATCGCCTTCAGCACTTCGCCGTCCAGGTCTCGCAGTTCGGATGATCTCATACGACGTCTCGGAACAGTTAGATAACTGATCGGAACATATCCTGTCAGTCTTCATCGGTCAAGTGCCTCCTGACGCGAATTTCCAGGGGCAGGGGACAGAAGGCGACCGAGCAGCTTGGCCAAGGCACACAACGACTCGTAGTCAAGGACCGGGGGGACGCCTTCAGGCGGGGCGGGACACGGCGGGTGCAAATCGGTCCACTCGCGGGGGACAACGAACACGCCCTGATCGGACTCCCGGCAGAGGGTGAGCAGTTCGACCCCGGCGACGACACGGCGACGAAGGACCGGGAAGCGTCGCCCGCTCAGCGGGTGAAATGGATGGGTGATCTGTGCGACATTCAAAAACCGCGCTGTACGCGGTGCAGTTGTCAGTGACCGTCCCGACGGTTCGCGATCGTGTGGTACAGGCGGCACTGCGGCACGTCATCGAGCCGA
>CAZRPR010000052.1:2251-3386 GCA_964602125.1 uncultured Candidatus Saccharibacteria bacterium | reverse complement strand
TTTCAACCGGAAGGAAGACCGTCCATGGAAAAAGCTAAGGAAATGATTTTTATGGCCCTTCAAGAGGGGTCTCACTCTTTTGAATGGATTCATCGCAAGCTAGATGGAGAAAACTTCCCGGCCGAGGTTTTGCTCTCAAGGGTCGAGCATGACGAAAAAACTTTTCTTCTTGCCGTGGTTAGAGATATTACCGAGCAAAAAAGAATTCAGGATTTGGTGGGGAAAGTGGACAAAGTTTTGGTTGAAAAAGAACTGGAGATAATGGAACTAAAAAAACAGCTCAAAGAAAAAGAAGGTCTATAAAAAAACCACCGATCGGATTGAACGGTGGTAAATTGTCAGTAAGAAGCAAGGAATCTTATTGATAGCCACAAGCAAAAGAAGTGGGCTGAATTGTCGACCACAGTGTAAACTATTGCAGTAAAGGGAATGTCGAATTCTCTATAGGCATCTTCCGACAGAAAGGCCGACTCAAAAGTTCTGCCTCGAATCAATTTCAGCCAGTGATTAGCCAAGGAAAAACGGTCAATTAACCAATGGGGCACAAAGACCGATAAGGCAAACCACGGGCTGAATTGCCAAGTCAAAACACAAACGGCCAGAGTGTATAGCACACAATGAATCGTGCACCATTGAAGGGCAAGCTTGCCTTTTTTTGATTTTTCGAGGGCCATTTTTTTACTTTGCAAAAAATAGTCCCCCACCAAATGGCCAAAAACTGCTAGAATAAACAAATCCGCCATCCAATCCTCCTTTCTTATATTTTTTTCGTTCCTATTCTTAAAGAGCTAAGATACTTTGGAATACCACCTTAAAAGAAAAAAGTCCAGCTTACCTAATCTTTTCTCCTAAAAGCCACGACCGAAATTAACATCATCACAACAGCGAATATCGCCAGAAAAAGTGCATTGAGATAGACGGGCTGAAAGGTGATTTTAGCCAAAGCAGCTGGATCGACTTGCGATCCCAAGATAATTTGCCTCATAGCATCCACTCCGTAAGTCAAGGGATTGATTTTAGAAATCCACTGCATCCAGCTTGGAGCAGTATTAAGAGGGAAAAAAGCGCCAGAAAGAAAGAACATGGGAAAAATAAAAACTTGCATTAAAACTCCGAAACTTTCCATCGTTTTCAT
>CAZRPR010000052.1:0-2151 GCA_964602125.1 uncultured Candidatus Saccharibacteria bacterium | reverse complement strand
TCTCGATCCCACACCGTTGAAATACTGGAGAAAAAAGCAATGCCCATCACGTTCATCGCGATTATCCCCGGATACATGAACTTCAAATAATCCACTTCCAAACCGCCGGCCGAAAGTGGATTACGCAATCCCGAGCCGAAAATAACCAAAAACATTATCGGCTGAAAAAACGTAGAAACCATTCTGGCCCGATCTCGACTGTAGCGGATGACTTCTCTCTCCCAGATTGTAATTACGGCTTTTAAAAAAATCATAAGCAACTTTAAAAATTCATCTTCGATTATGCGCCTTCATTTCACTTCTAAATTTATCTTTGGCCGAAGCCTCTTCCTCTCGAATCTCTCGCCCCGTCAACTCCAAAAAGACCTCCTCAATGGTTGCCTTACCCACCTTTTTCTTCAGATTGGCCGGTGTGTCGAGAGCCACTATTTTCCCCTTGTCTATAATAGCAATCCGATCGCAGTATTCTGCCTCTTGCATATAGTGAGTAGTCATAAAAATCGTCATCTTGTGAGTTTCCCTCAGTTTCAAAATATAGTCCCAAATGTTAAAACGCGTTTGCGGATCCAGTCCCAAAGTCGGCTCATCCAAAAAAAGCACTCGAGGATAGTGCGTTAGTCCTCGAGCAATTTCCAAACGTCGCTTCATCCCGCCGGAAAAAGACTTAACCAAATTGTCTTTTTTGGCCATCAAATCAACCAGTTTAAGCACCTCTCGCACTCTGGGCAAATATTCTTTTTTACTCAGCCCATACAGTCTTGAATGAAAGGTTAGGTTTTCCCAGGCCGTTAAGCGATCATCGAGAGACGGGTCTTGAAAAACCAAACCGATAGATTTCCTAACTTCGTCCATTTCCCTTTCAATGTCAAAACCGTTAATTTTCGCCCCTCCCGAAGTGGGAGTAATCAGGGTGGAAAGCATATTGATAGTCGTAGATTTCCCCGCTCCGTTCGGCCCCAAAAAACCAAAAATCTCTCCCTCCTCAACGGAAAAGGAAATCCCGTCAACCGCCTTGAAGTCCTTAAATTTTTTAGTCAGTTTTTTAACTTCGATAATGCTCATAATGAATATTGAATGATCGGTTAGACTATCTTGCTAAATTATTCTTGATTCTAGACCAGTTATAAAAATATTCAAAATAGAACATTTTAACTTTTCTTTGACAAAAATTTCGATTTTGCTTGACAAAAGTGTTAAAATTATTACACTTGTACGTTAAGATAAAAACGTCTCAACAAGTTCTTTCAGAAAGGATACTGCTATGAAGAAGGGCAAGAAAAGGCAGACGGTCAAGAACCGTTTACCAATTGAGATGGTCTGTGCCTTGCGTCAGGGCACGGGAATCGGACCCCATTGCACGAAGAAAGGTAAGAGGGGATATGACCGCAACGAGGGGAAGAAAGTCAACCAAGACTAATTTCCCCCTCAACAGAAAGACCGCAGCAATGCTACGGTCTTTTTTATTTAACAAAAATTTCGATATTTGCTATTCCGCTCAATTTATACTACCCAATAATCTCTTTGCGAATTTGATTGGATTTCTTGAGGCTAACTTTAAATTCCGGTTCGTAGCGATTATTATATTCGTCAACGATATCAACCGTTTTACCGTCCATGATAGTGTTCATGGCAATGTCATTGATCATTTCCTGGTCAGCCTTGATGTCGTTTTGCATTAACTCCAATTTATCATAGGCTTCGCCTAAGTCCACTTGTACATTAGTTTCGATTTGCTTTTTTTTGTCTTTCAGGATCTTTAATTCCGCTACGATATCTTTGTACTTGGTTTCTGCTTCCAAGCCCTCTCGATACATTTTTTTAATTTCTTTAGCCTCTTTCTTTTTCTTTTGCATCCGATTGAAAACCTCTTGGATGTTCTGCATGACAAATTTTTTAATGATTATTTTTGTTTACGCCCTTTAGTCTACAAAATCTTTAAAATGTGTCAAAAAAATTGACTTTTGTTAAGTAAGTTATTATTGTGTGAGTAAGAATAAATATTTAAATTCTTACTCACATGCAAACGCTAACCTTAAGCAGTAAAAATCAGATTACCATCCCCGTTTCCTTCTCTAAGATTTTAGGCCTAAAGAAAGGTCAACGAATTCTTATTGAGAAGAAAAATCAATCCTTAATCCTTACTCCTTATAA
>CAZRPR010000051.1:0-3488 GCA_964602125.1 uncultured Candidatus Saccharibacteria bacterium | reverse complement strand
ATTTCAAAAAATAAAAAAAAGTGCCATAAATAGATAAAGAAGATTTTAATTAAGTAATTCAAAGATTGATGCACAAACAAAAAGAAACGGTAACGGTTATCGGTTTGGGTTATGTTGGTCTACCTTTGGCTTGTTTGATTGCCCAAAGGGGCTACAAAACCTACGGTCTAGATCTCAAAAAAGAATCTATCAAACTTATTAATCAGAAAAAATCCCCCTTCAAGGATGCTTTTATTTCGGATATTCTACCCAAAATAAAGCTAGAAGCCACGACTGACGCGAAAGTCCTTAAACAATCCGATTTGGTTATTATTTGTGTCCCCACTCCCGTCAATGAAAGAAACTTACCCGTTTTCAAACCTCTTAAGTCGGCCATTGAATCCGTAGTCGCCAATTTCAAAAAGGGGGTGACGGTCATCGTTGAATCAACCATTAATCCGGGAGTTTGCGAAGAAATAGTTTTGCCTGTTTTTGAGGAAAAAGGCTTGAAAGTCGGTCAGGACTTCTATCTGGCCCACTGCCCGGAAAGAGTCAATCCAGGAGATCCTAAATGGAATGTTTCCAATATTAATCGTTGTGTCGGCGGAGTTACCCCGAAATGCCTTAAAAAAGCTTTTGTCTTTTACCAATCAATTCTAAATGCCACCGTTACTCCAATGAAGTCGATCAAGGAAGCTGAGGCGACCAAGACTATTGAAAACGCTTTCAGGGACGTAAATATCGCTTTCGTCAATGAACTGGCCAAATCTTTCGATCGCATGGGCATAGATTTGAAAGATGTAATTAAGGGAGCGGCTACCAAACCTTTCGCCTTTATGGCTCATTATCCAGGTTGTGGCGTCGGTGGTCATTGTATTCCCGTTGATCCGTACTACTTGATAGAGAAGGCGAGAAAAGTTGGCTTTGAGCATGATTTTCTTAAACTGGCCCGACGTATTAATACCGGCATGCCTCGCTACACAGTCAAGGTTTTGGCTCAAGAGTTAAATGAGCTTAAAAAAGCCATGAACGGCACTGTTGTAGGCGTTTTAGGAGTTTCCTATAAGGCCAACGTGGACGACAACCGAGATGCTCCTTTCTACGAAATTAAAAAAGAGCTTCTGCTAAGAAAAGCCAAAGTTGAAGTTTTTGATCCCTTTATTCCAAAAGATAGCACCGTTAAGTCTCTGGACGAATTGCTTAAAAAAGTGGAAGTTCTGCTTTTGGTGACCAATCATTCCGCCTTTGAAAAGATTACTCCTCAACTAGCAAAGAAAAACGGCATTAAACTCCTTGTTGACGGCCGAAATTTCTTCTCTAAAGAGGCTTTTGTCAAAGCAGGTATTCGCTATAAGGGCATCGGTCGATAATTTTTTAATTGGAAAACATGAGCGCCAAAATTGATCTGTCTATAATCGTTCCTCTATTAAACGAGGAAGATAACGTTTTAAAACTGCACCAAGAAATTCTTGAAGTGTTGGAAAAAACCGACTACCGTTTTGAAATTATTTTCATTAACGACGGTAGCACCGACCAAACGCTGAAACGTTGTCGAAAACTGAAGCCTCTTAAAATCATTGATTTTAGAAAAAATTTCGGCCAAACGGCCTGTCTGGACGCCGGAATTAAGGAAGCCAAAGGAGAGATCATTGTTACCTTGGACGGTGATTTGCAAAACGACCCCAAAGATATCCCCGCCTTATTGGAGAAACTGGAGACGGAGAATTTGGACGTTGTTTCCGGCTGGCGTAAAAATCGCCAAGACCCTTTTGGCAAAAAATTTATCTCTCGAGGAGCGGAAATTCTGCGCAAATTCCTCATTAACGACGGTGTTCACGATTCCGGTTGTACTCTCAAGGCGTACCGACGAGAATGTTTTAAGCGTATCAATCTAATGGGAGAAATCCATCGCTTTATTCCCGCCACCTTGGCCATTTCCGGCTACAAAATAGGAGAAATCGAAGTTAATCACCGACCAAGAATTCACGGTGAAACTAAATATAACTACAAACGAACTCTGAAGGGCTTTTTGGATATGCTCGGTGTTTGGTTCTGGATGAAATACGCTGGTCGGCCACTCCATCTTTTTGGAGGCCTAGGCTTACTATCTTTTTCAATGGGCAGTTTCGGACTGATTGGCCTTTTTGTGGCTAGGTTGTTTTTCGAATTCCCTCTTTCCAATAAAATTTGGCCGATAATTGCCATTTTTATGATCTTGGTCGGATTGCAACTTTTTATTTCCGGTCTGATGGCCGATGTCCTTATCAAAAGCTACTATCGAGATAAAAATATGAACTACTCCATTAAAGAAGTTATTGAACAATAAAACAATGATTTATAAAAAGAGATCCTTCTCTCGTTTTAGAATAATTTTTGCCGGCTCTTCCGATTGGTCCATTGAATTTCTGGATTTGCTAATGACGAAAAAATTCAAGGTAGTCGCTCTACTCACTCCTCCCGACAAACAAAGTGGCCGAGGACAAAAAGTGGTTTTTTCTAAAATAAAGGAATTCGCCTTAAAAAATAATTTACCGATCTTGCAGCCGGAAAAACTGAAAGAAGAAGATTTCTTGAAAACTTTTGAAAGATTAAAACCCGATTTGGTTTTCGTTGCTTCATACGGAAAAATTTTTCCTGACAAAATGCTTTCTTTTCCCTCTTTCGGTTTTCTAAATTTTCATCCTTCCATGCTACCGGAATTGCGTGGCCCTTCTCCCATCCAAAGTGCCATTCTGGAAGGTAAGAAGAAAACAGGCTTTAGCTTTATGCGCCTGGCGAAAGGCATGGATGATGGTCCCGTTCTATTTCAGAAAGAAGTGCGTATTAAACCGGAAGAGACTAGCATTTCGCTGGCCGAAAAACTAGTTACGCAAGGAAAAAAACAATTGATAAAGATTCTTCAGGGCTATCTGTTGGAAGAAAAAGAATTCCAACCCAAAAAACAGCCGGTCAAAGGCCTTTCTATTTCTAAAATTTTCTCCAAAGAGGACGGCAAGATTGATTGGAAAAAGGAAAGTGCCGAAAAAATAGATCGTAAAATCCGAGCCCTAAACCCCCAAATAAAAACATTTTGTTTTCTGGAAAAGGACTCTGTCAGGAAAAGACTAATCTTAAATTCATCATTAGGACTTGCCAAAGATATTAATTTGGATTACGGAGAGTATGAGCTTCTAAAGGAAAAAAGTGAAAAGGTTCTAGCCATCAAAGCCAAAGAGGGATCTTTGCTGATCTCCAAACTTCAGCTTGAAGGCAAAAAAGAATGCTCCGCCCAAGACTTCTTTCAGGGCTACAAAAACTGGAGAATGATCTAAAAGTTCTTTCCAAAAACAATAAACAAGGAGACTTTAAATGGAAGCAAGAAAAAAGGAAGATTTCATTTGCCCACTTCACTATTTTGATGGTGAACATTTTATCGCGGAAGATTGTGATTTGGACGAAAGCGGCAATTGTGCCATTTGCGGTCAAAAATTTGATTACAATGGAGATCCAATCAAGTTTCTTGATCTTGA
>CAZRPR010000050.1:0-3548 GCA_964602125.1 uncultured Candidatus Saccharibacteria bacterium | reverse complement strand
CAACGTCGGCATTGGGACGACGAGTCCCACCTCTAAACTTCATGTATCCTCAGACTCCGCAGTAGATGTTAGAGTTAGAGTGCAAAACTCATTAGGTGCAGGTGATATCAGAGTGCAAGGTTCTACGTATGGGGCAATGACAGCTGGTGATACTTCAATATATACTGCCGAAGGCACGTCAGCGATAACTTTGATGGCAGACAATGCTTCCGGTATTATTAAATTTGCTACAGGAGGTTCTGGCGAAAAGGTCAGGATTAATAGCACAGGCAACGTCGGCATCGGGACGACAGCACCCTCCTACAAACTCCATGTTCAAGGTACTGGATATTTCAGTAGCAATGTCACTACATCTGCACAATTTTACGATCTTACTTCTGCGCCTTCTGGAGGCGTTGCTTTATGTAGAAATGGCTCAACGGGAGTTCATTCAGAGTGTTCTTCTGATAGTCGACTGAAGGAAAATCTTGAAACCATCGGCGGATCTGTGATGGAAAAAATATCTCAGCTTCGCCCAGTTGAATTTGATTGGATAAATAAAGCTGCAGGAAGAACACCGGGTTTTATTGCCCAAGAAGTAAGAGAACTATTTCCACTTACAGTTGGTGGTAATGAAGCTACAGGATATCTCACTTTTACGCCAGGAAATCTCGTTCCTTATCTTGCCAAGGGTATCCAAGAGCAACAAGGACAAATTAATAATCTCTTAAGACAATCTTCGGATACTAAATTAGCAGTAGAAGGCTTGGCAATCGAAACCAACAGTCAAAAATTAAAAGTCGCCAACATCGACACAGAACTTTCAAACACCAAACTGCAAGTCCAATCAATTGACACAAGACTATCCACCATAGAAGCCAGTAACATTGCTCAAGAAACCACACTGGAGGAGTTGGAGAGGAGACTTCAGGAATTGGAAATGGAAGAGATTTCCTCCCTTCAGATGAAGGGAGGTGTCGAGGAGCTAGGCGACGAGACGGAGGGTTCTGAACCCCTTGAGCCTTCGGCATCAGAACCCCTCCCTCCTTCGGAGGACTCCCCTTCATCTGAAGGGGAGAAAATCGATGGCCTTATCGCCCTGTCGTTATCCGACCAATTGCAAGGGGAGGTGATTGCCAATTTGAACGTAAAGAATCTGACGGTGATGGAAAATGTTATTGTGGCGGGAGATTTGAAGGTGGAGGGAACGTTTGAAATAAAAGGACATATTATTGTTTCGGAGGATACGGCGGGCAAGGTGGCCATGCCCCAAGGACAAACGATGATTCACATAAGCTTTACGAAACCGTACCTCGCCGATCCGATTGTCACCTTAACCCCAAAAGGTATTCAAAAAACGAACTACGGGGTGGACAACGTGACAGTTGACGGCTTTGATATTCTAATTGAAGAGGCCCAAGAAAAGGAAATAGAGTTCTACTGGCAGGTGATGGGAAGATAGGGGAAAGGGAGTTAAAAGTTCAAAGTGAAAAGTTAAAAGTGGAAAGCAAGAACAACGAGGAAATCGAAAATGGAAAATGGAAAATGACACACCCCGTCTCGCCTACCTTGCCTACCGGCAGGCAGGCGGCGAGCCACCCCTCTTAAGAGGGGATTGGCGTAGGGGCACCCACAAAGGATGCTCGTACGGCGGACCGCCTGAAAATCACAAAATATTTGACACAATTCCCCTAAATGATATATAATTAGGGTAATTAAATCACCAAAATGAAGAAAATCATCAAAAGAGCCTTGCAGCAAAAAATCTTAAAAAGCTTGTTTAAGGGAAAGGTTATAATTATATACGGAGCCAGGCAAGTGGGAAAAACCACTTTGGTTCGAGAAATTCAAAAAGAAATCAAAGACACTGTTTATTTAAACTGCGATGAGCCGGATGTTAGGCTTGCTTTATCGGAAAAAACCTCTACCGAGATGAAGGCTTATTTGGGCGATAAAAAGCTGGTTATCATCGACGAAGCCCAAAGAGTCTCTGACATTGGAATAGCCTTAAAACTAATGGTCGACAACTTTCCCGAAACTCAAATTATCGCGACTGGATCGTCCTCTTTCGATCTCTCAAATAAAATAAGCGAACCTTTAACGGGGAGAAAGATTGAATACCATCTTTTTCCATTTTCTCTTTTAGAACTGAAAGAAGTTTACAGTCAAAGGGAAATTGACCTTTTAATTTCTGAAATGATGATTTTCGGAATGTATCCGGAGATTGTTTTTTCCGGGCTTTCGCTGAAAGAAAAAAAGACGAACTTGAGCAGTCTGGCTTTCAGTTATTTATTCAAAGACATTCTTGCCTATCAGAACATAAGAAATCCTGAAATTTTAGAGAAACTTTTGCAAGCCTTAGCTCTTCAAGTGGGAAGCGAAGTCTCCTACAACGAGTTGTCGGTTTTGGTCGGTATTGATAAAAAAACAGTGGAAAGCTATATTCGAATTCTGGAAAAGGCTTTTATCATTTTTCGACTGCGTCCTTTTAGTCGAAATATTCGCAATGAGTTGAAAAAAATGAGGAAAATTTATTTTTACGATAACGGTATAAGAAACGCTTTGATAAATAATCTGAATCCTGTGACTTTAAGACAAGACGTCGGCGGTCTTTGGGAAAATTTTGTGATTGCGGAGAGAATAAAATATAATCTGAACAAGGGTGTCGACAAAAACAATTATTTTTGGAGAACGACAAGCGGTCAAGAAATCGATTATCTAGAAGAAATCGGAGGGGAGATAAGCGCTTTCGAAATAAAATACCAAAAAGAAAAAATTAAAATGCCAAAAGCTTTTAGGGAGGGTTATCCATCGGCCTCAATTAATGTTGTGAACCGTAAAAATTATTCAAAGTTTTTGATGAGCTGATTGAAGTCAAAAGGAATTAGAAATTGAAAATTGGGGATTATAAATTAAAAAAAATGATACGTGGGCTGTTCGATAAAAGAAAAAGATAATCAAAAATTAAAAAAATAATCAATTCCAAAGGGGATTTTGGGCAAAAAATATTAAAAAATCAAAAGTCTAATTTATCAATACTGATGATAAAAACAAAGGATAATTAATTGATAAATTATCAATTAATTGACAAAAAAATGGAGCCAAGCTATTATGGAAGCGTGAATTCGATTTGAAAAAAAGAAACAAAAAACAATGGCTCGGCCCAAACAAACAAAAACATACAAAAAAAATAGAATTAAGGAGGCGGAAATATTAATTTCGGAAAAATTCGGTTCGAAGTCTTTGGGCGTTTTAAGGAAAAAATACGCTTTAAATAAGGGAAAAAACAATCTCCAACTGGAAATATATTCCTTTTTGATCGATAGAGGCTTTAATTTCAGTGAGATCGGGAAATTGGCCAAAAAGACCCATGGAGCCGTTAGGAGTGCGGTAGTTAAGGGACAAGTAACAAGTAGCAAGGGACAAGGAGAAGGGAGCAAGGGGAAGGGGGAAAAAACACCCGTAGGGGCATCCCTGGTGGGTGCCCAAATGGGGATTGGGAGGAATATTTCCCAATACATACCGGTTTTACCGCAACAATTTGTTTTCGCGGAAGAGGAGGAAGAGCC
>CAZRPR010000049.1:0-3613 GCA_964602125.1 uncultured Candidatus Saccharibacteria bacterium | reverse complement strand
TTATAGATTATAGATTATAGATTATAGATTATAGATTATAGATTATAGAACCTCTTCATTAACAGAAAAATTCATAATCCATAATTTATAATTTATAATTTCCGTAATTTCTATATAATGGAAAAAATTAAAGTTTCGATCGTCATCCCTTGTCTAAACGAAGAAAAAACTTTACCCATTGTAATTAAAAAAGGACTGACCGCCTTTCGTCGTTTAGGGGTGGAGGGCGAAGTGTTGGTGGCGGACAATGGATCAACGGACAACTCGATTCGGGTAGCTGAGGAGAACGGAGCTCGAGTGGTTAGATGCCCGGAGAAAGGCTATGGAAACGCTCTTAAATGTGGATTTCGAGAAGCGAGGGGAGATTTTTTAATTATGGGTGACGCTGACGATTCCTATAATTTTTTAAAGATAGAAGGCTTCATAAAGTATCTTGATAAGGGTTATGATTTGGTCATCGGCACTCGCATTCGGGGCAAAATAGAACAAGGCGCTATGCCCTTTTTGCATCGATATTTAGGCACTCCGGTTTTAACTTTTATTTTAAATTTATTTTTCGGTACCAAAATTTCGGACTGTAATTGTGGTCTGCGAGGGATAAATAAAAAATCTTTAGAGAAAATGAACTTGATGGCGGGAGGGATGGAGTTTGCTTCCGAGATGGTAATTAAGGCAGGAATTCTAAAAATGAAGATTAAGGAAATTCCCATTACCCTGCACAAAGACAAAAGAGATCGCTCCCCCCACTTAAATACCTGGCGGGATGGTTGGCGTCACTTACGCTTCATGTTGCTTTATGCCCCAAATTTTGTTTTTATCTGGCCGGGGTTAATTTTCTTCGGACTGGGCTCAATTCTCATCTTCCTTCAGACAAACGGACCCTTTATCTGGGGATCGATTTTTATGGATATTCATTCTATGATTTTGGGCTTGACCTTAGCGATTCTTGGTTTTTCCATCCTTCAAATGGGCCTGGTTATAAAACTTTTTTCTCACCTAAATGTCTTCTACAAAAAAGACAAGGTGGTTGAACTACTGGAAAAATTTTCTCTGGAAAAGGGCATCAGCTGGGGCGGAATAATTTTTTTCGTTGGATTTTTGATAGATTTTTTTATTCTCCTGAAATGGATTGAAAATGGTTTTCATGATCTCTCAAGGTCGCATCTGGCAGTAACGGGACTTTACTTTATTTTCATCGGTGCCTCTATGGTCTTCTTCTCTTTCTTGAGAGCGGTGATGGAAGGAGATGGGAGGAAATTATAAATTATAGATTATAAATTCCTTCTTAATTCTCAATTTAAAATTTATAATCCCTAATTTCTTAAATAATTTCTAATTTTCCTCCCCTATTCCTCCTCCCAAAGATCAATTGAATAATGATCGCCGGTTGGGAAGAACGGGGGCGGGGTGTAAAGTAAATTATTATCGTAAAGAATATTTCGATTCAAATAGCCGGAGCAATGGGTGCCTCCGCAAACCCAAGCAAAGCCGTAGCGTCGATTAGTAGCCATAGCCCCGTTGACGGTGATGGTATCTCGCAAGTAGTACGACGGGTCGTCGGTGTAAGTGTAGTAATCCCGGCCGATTCTACCGGTTTGAGCGATGAGGGCTCCTTCGATAATTAACTCATCATCACTCACGAGCCCGACGGTAATATTGTTTTGAGCAATCAAGCCCAAAATATCTTTTCCGTCATGGTTGGAATAGAGAATGTCATTGTTGATGTAAATGTTGGCGGCGGTTCCTCCGCTTAGATTGGCAGCAGTAATAGTTAGATGTTTATTGTTAATCGACCCATCTACCCAAATATGTCCTTCGACAAAAATTAGTCCATTAGTTGGCAAGGTGTAATTTTGGTGATCGATTTCTTCTGATATTTGATAGGAATCCCAATTGCAAGATGAAACTTTTGAAACCATTACTGTCCCCAATCCGCTTAGAACCAAATGATATCCACAGTTGGTGCCACCCGGACTGCCAAAATATAATCCTCCCTGGGCAGGTTGGGCCTCCTCCTTCATCTTGCTGAAATCGACGGTAATTTTATTGAAATCTTTGCTGGGAACGGGATATTCTTTGCCGGCCAGAAAGACTTCTGACTCGTCGGAGAGGGCGGTCCAAACGCCCGGTTTCCAGCGACCGTAATCAGGGTCCCAGTAGGTGCTAACAATGGAACTGGTAACCAAGTTATGGGCTATGCCGTCGTAGTGAATGCCATTGTTGGAATGAATCGGACCCCAAGTTTCCGTGCCGGTGCCAAAGCGCATAATATCGTTGGCGATTACCGAATACTCACTCCAAGAAGGCTTTCTGAGACGAGCCTTAACCTTTCGAGTGAGGGTCGGTCTTTTTTCATCCCAACCGGTAATTTCCACCATTATAATCATAGAACCGACGGCTGGCGGGGTAACTTCAATACGATAAGCCAGAGAGTCGCCATCGCTGTCAGTTATTTCTCCTTCATAAGCAGGCACACCTAAAGGCTCTCCCTCCCAGTAGGCATCAATTTGAGCGGCCGACTTCCCTTCCAAAGTGTGAATAACGTACCAATGATAGTAGTTTAAGCCTGCCTCCGCCGCTTGGAGAGCTTTGCTTTTTGAAGTTTGTCGAAGAGAATGTTCGTAGCGAAAAGAAATGTAGCTTAGCAGTCCAACTAGAATCAAAGAAAGAATGCCTCCAAAAACCAAAACGAAGGGAATTAACATTCCTTTGCGTTTCAGCTCTGTTTTTTTAGCCGATTTTTTGCTGGACATTTTTTTGTTTTACAGTCATTAAGACTTTATTTTTCTTCTGCCAAAGCCTCGGTGTCGATAATATCTCCCGAGGAGACTTTGTCTCCATCTTTGAGGCGGATGATTTTTACGCCCTGGGTATTTCGTCCGGAGATAGGGATTTTTTTGAGCGGGGTGCGGATGACTTGACCTTCCGAGGAAGTGGCGATGAGATCTTTGCTGTCTCTTTCGCTTCTCTCCATAACTTGAGCCAAGACCAAAAGTCCCGTTTTCTTGTTAATCTTCATAGTCTTGATGCCGCTGCCGCCTCGGCCTTGAATTCTATAGTCGGAGAGAGGAGAAAATTTACCTAAGCCGTTAGCACTGATGCTGAGCATAATTTTACTCTTGTCCTCGATAGAAGAAGCGCTAATGCCGACAATGTAATCTTCACTCTTAAGACGCATACCTCTGACACCGGAAGCGGATCGACCCATCGGTCGAATTTCCTTCTCCTTGAATTTAATAGCTTGGCCGTTGGCGGAAATGAGAATAATCTCATCTTCACCGGAACTGCCTCGCACCCAAGAGAGTTCATCGTTGTCTCGGAGGCGAATAGCTATCAGACCACTTCTTCTGACGTTATCAAAGGCGGCTTTCTCCGTCTTCTTAATAACTCCGTTTTTGGTGATAAAGAAAAAGTATTTCAAGTCTTTGGTGTCCATCAAACTGATGATAGCCGTCATTTTTTCTCCTTGAGAAAGGTTGAGGAAGTTGACCAGAGCTTGACCTTTGGCGGAACGAGAGAACTCGGGCAGCTCGTGCGCTTTAAGTTGGAAAACTCGTCCCAAGCTGGTAAAAAATAGAATATCGGCGTGAGTGTTGGTCATAAAGAGATGGCT
>CAZRPR010000048.1:0-3639 GCA_964602125.1 uncultured Candidatus Saccharibacteria bacterium | reverse complement strand
GGTCAGGCTGATTGTTTGGGGAAGGGAAAGGAATATGAGGTTGTTCCCGGAGGTGGCGACTACGCTAAAGGGGTGCTCCGAGTACCGGATAATTATATTGCCTCAGTGGAAGGTTCATTGACGGGAAGTGATGATGGGATGAGCTGTACGGGAGGGGTTTGTGTGGCAACCAAAACTAAAAAATATTCATTAGCGGCTACTATTCCAGATACTTTCTATTACGGTCAATGCCGAGGTGACGCCAGAAACGAAATGATTAGTGGGGCAAGTGTTTTAGTGCCTTCAGTAACGGTCAACACGGATGAAGTTAAAATACCAACCATTGTTAGCACTCTGAATTTAACCGTCCAGAACCGTCCGCCCGTTGCTACTGTTTCTTTTGAGAAGGATTCAATCAAGGCGGGAGAAACGGTCAAAGCTTACTGTGATGTTATAGATCCGGATGATTGCGTGGACAAAATCGTAAAAATTAAATGGAAATGCAAGGATAATGACGGTAATAACACTAACTGTTTTTTCTTAGATCAAAATCAAGTTTATCGTCAAGGAGAGTTATTTAAAGAAGTCACTCCCGCTAATCCCTATCGAGATACGACAGACCTGAAGGTAACTGCCGGAGGAGCTTACGCTGTCACTTGCGAAGCTTGGGATAGTGATGGATCGAATGCTCTGAGTGGCATGGGAGTTAAATCCATAACTGTGAATGGTCCAGTCTGTATTGCTGACGGCGTTTGCAATCGTGAATGTCCTAACGATCCGGATTGTGGAGTGATTCCGGAAGGATCTTGTTTCGTGACCAGAATTAAACCGAGTTATGAAATTAAAAAGATTAAACCCAAAACAGCGGTCACTTATCAAGCTCAGATTTTTGGAGGAATAACCCCTATAAAATATACTTGGTTTTGTGACAAAAACGAAGCGCAAAAAGATGAAAGAATGAGCTCAGAGAAGAAAATTGAACACACTTGCGACAACTATATGTTAGACAATCACACTTACGAACCGAAGGCTATGTATTCTTACAAAAAAGAAGATGGAAGCATTGGAGAAACCGAATGTAAGAATAACGATGGCACCGCCGTTACTACTAGTGGTATCGCTCCAAGCAAACCTGGATTTTGTATGATTGTACCTGAAAAGGGAGGCTCAGATATTTCTTCTTGTGGAGACAAGGTGACGGCTAATTTCAAAGTCTATTCAAACTATCAATTAGGCTCTCCTCAGTATGTTTGGGGTAATTGTCCTAAGGCTGATGGTTCAGTGCCGAGTGGGTCTGCGGTCTCCTGTGATTATTCAACGGTGGAGCTGTCGGAGAAATTTACTCCTACCCTGACCATTAAAGACAGTGGAGAGGAGATTAAATGTCCTTCTAGCACCTCAGTTAGTCTTTATCGAGAGGCGAGCTGCAATGTCGTAAGTCGAGTCAAAGATTCCGGCGAAGATTATAGTAGCACGGTTAAAGCGTCTATCGGTGAAACTTTGGAATCGAAGATTGAAAGAAAATGTCTTGACCCCAAAGAGACTATTACTTGGACGGCCACCAATGCTATTTTGAAGAGTCAAGACAACGACACTCACACGGCTTCACTTAATATAGCGGGAGAAACTATTATTTCCGCTAAAGCTAAAGTGGGGGGCAAAGACATAACTTGTAAACCAAGTAATATTACAGTTAAGGAGAAAATAGAGATTGGGCAGTAAAATAGAAGAATCATAAAAATAATTTTTTAATCTCAAAAAAATGAAAGTAATCGTGGATAAAGAAAAATGTATCGGCTGCGGAGCGTGTGCTTCTGTTGAGCCAAGCGTATTTTTGATTAACCCGGATGATGGAAAGTCGGAGGCTAACGCTGAGGGGTGCACCAGTGAAGATTGTATTGAAAACTGCAAAGAAGCGGCCAGTGTCTGCCCGGTAACGGCAATCAGGATAGAGTAGCAAGGAAATTAAAAGTTAAAAATGCAAAATTAAAAATTAAAAGTTAAAAATCTTCTGAAAACTTTGAACTTTTAACTCATCCTCTTTCCTCTTGCCCCTTGTACCTAACTTTTTGTTCATTTCTAATTTCTAATTTCTAAAACATGTCTCTAAAAATTGCAATCAATGGGATGGGTCGGATTGGTCGGGCCGCTTTTAAAATAATTGCCGAGCGAGAAGGCGTAGAAGTAGTGGCCGTTAATGATTTGACCCCCGCCAAAGATATCGCTTACTTATTAAAATACGATTCCTGTTACGGCATTTGGGATAAAGATATTGTCGGCAAGGAAAATAAATTGGTCTTGGAAAAAAAAGACATTCCCTATCTTTGCGAGCCGGATCCAGCTAATTTACCGTGGAAAGATTTAAAGGTAGACGTGGTGCTTGAATGTACCGGTGTTTTTAACAAAAGCGAAAAGGCGGTTAAGCATCTCGAGGCAGGAGCCGAATTGGTGGTCTTAAGTGCCCCACCTAAATCGGATGATATTCGGATGTTTTTGGTTGGTTGTAATGAAAAAGAATTCAAGCCGGGAGAACACAGAATAATTTCTAATGCATCTTGTACGACCAATTGTTTAGCCCCGGTTATCAAAATCTTAAATGACGAATTTGGAGTGGAACAGGCCTTAATGACAACTATTCACAGCTATACGGCTAGCCAAGCCTTGGTCGATGGACCAGCTAAGGATACTAGAGAAATGCGAGCCGGTGCTCTGAATATTATTCCCTCAACGACGGGAGCAGCTATTGCCGTAACTAAAGTCTTGCCAGAATTGGCCGGTCGATTCAACGGTATGGCAGTTCGAGTGCCCTCACCGGTTGTTTCTGCCTCCGACTTGGTAGCGAAATTAAGACAAGGGGTTTCGGTAGAAAAAGTTAATAACGCTTTCATTGCCGCTTCTCGTAACGAATTTAAAGACATTTTGGCCGTTACTCAAGAAGAACTAGTCTCAACCGATTTTAAGAAAAATCCTCATTCCTCTATTATTGATTTAAGCCTGACTACAGTAGTCGGTACTGACTTGGTAAAAGTCTTCGCTTGGTATGATAATGAGTGGGGTTATAGCCAAAGATTAATCGACCTAGCTCTATATACTGGTCAAAAAATTAAAAAGTAGTTAGAGTTAAAGGAAATGCCTCGATTCTTCTTCGAATCAGGTTTTCATCTTTAAATAAATTGAGCTGTCTATGCCTGCTTTCAAATTCGGGAGGATTTTTTTGTCTCCTAGAAAATTTTTTACTAAGTGGAAAGGTCAATTCCAATTTGACGTCGGTATTGATTTGGGAACGGCCAACACCTTGGTCTACGTTAAAGACAAGGGCGTTATTATAAACGAGCCTTCGGTGGTGGCTATGAACAAAAAAACGGGTAAAGTTCTAGCTATTGGCACGGAAGCGAAAAAAATGGTTGGTAAAACCCCTGCCCACATTGTGGCTAGCAGACCTTTAGTGGACGGAGTAATCTCCGATTTTGAAGTGACAGAAGAAATGCTCACTTACTTTATTAACAAAGCGAGAGACGGTAAATTCTCTCATTTAGCTAAGCCTAGAGTTTTGGTCGGTATTCCTTCCGGAGTGACAGACGTGGAAAAAAAGGCGGTGCAGGAAGCCACTCTGAACGGCGGAGCGGGTGAAGCGTATTTGATCGAAGAGCCGATTGCGGC
>CAZRPR010000047.1:0-3703 GCA_964602125.1 uncultured Candidatus Saccharibacteria bacterium | reverse complement strand
AACACAAAAATTGCCAAATCCATAGCGGGAGCGAATCGCCCTTCAATTAAAGCAGTTTTATTAAAATGAATAATGTAGGCCATTGGATTAAGCAGGACTATTTTGCGGTATTCTTCAGAAAGAATCGATAGCGGATACACAATTGGGGAGGCATAAAAAAGGGCTGAAACTGCCACTTCCCAAATCTGAGACAAATCTCGAAATTTGACGAATAGAGGTGCCGCTATAAAAGAAAATCCTAGTACCAATAAGTACGTCAACAAAGTAAACAGAAAGAAATTCAAAATTGCCAAACCGGAGGGTAAAAAACCGTACCAAATGAAAAAGGCGATGACTACAAAAATATTCATCAGAAAAATTAACAATGAATTCAAAGTGGCCGCCACAATTATGGTCCAACGGGGCACATAAATTTTTGTCACTAAAGCTGATTTTTGAATTAGAGAGCCTAGACCGGCCATTGTGCCCTCGCTAAAGAAATTAAAAAGAATGATGGAGACAATCAATTGAAGCGAATAAAAATCGGTGCCTGTATTTTTCGGATTAAAAACAGAGGAAAAAACAAAATTAAGAATCAAAAACATCAACAAAGGCTTTAAAACAGCCCAGATGTAGCCTAAAAAAGAACCATGATAACGTAACTTAAAATCAGTCTTGGCCAAAGTCCAAATTAGCTGAGAATAATTTTCCTGAAGACGCATACGGCGAAAAATTAAAAATAATTTGACATTTAATACTTCTAGATTATAAGTAGTTTATACGAGTTTGTCAGCCAATCGTCCTTAGATAGGGGATTTAGTTGACTTTAACGATTAAATGTTGTTAAATCGTTTTTAGCTTGCTAAAAATTACACCCAAATATTTTATTGATTAAGATGGAAAGTAACCAAATTCAAAAAATTGCCAAAATCGTCAAAGGGACTGTCACTAGCGACAAGATGGACAAAACAATAGTGGTCCGTGTTGATACGCTTAAAAAACATCCCAAGTATTTTAAACGTTATCTTTCTTCCAAGAAATATAAGGTTCATGATCCTAAAAACCAATTCAAGATTGGCGATTCAGTTTCTTTCGTTAGCACTAAACCGATTAGCAAAGATAAAAAGTGGAAAGTTATCTACTAATTTTCCTTTTAATCTAATTAATTACTTCTTTTTTACTAATAGCCATGATTCAAGCAGAAACCCGTCTAAAAGTTGCCGACAATTCCGGAGCCAAACTGATTGAATGTTTCAAAGTCTTAGGTGGATCCAAAAGAAGATACGCTTCTTTAGGCGATATCGTCGTGGCTTCAGTCAAATCGGCTGAACCTAGAATGGGAGTTAAGAAAAAAGAAGTTGTTAAGGCCGTAATTGTTCGACAGAGAAGTCCTTTTCGCCGAAAAGACGGATCTTACATTCGCTTCAGTGAAAATGCAGCTGTAATTCTAGATGGCAAAGAACCGAAGGGCAGCCGTATTTTTGGTCCGATTCCTCGTGAGCTCAGAGAGAAAGGTTTTCAAAAAATTATTTCTTTAGCTCAAGAAGTTCTGTAATTTTTATAATATTAGTCATGAAAATTAAGAAAGACGATAACGTTTTAGTCATAGCTGGGAAGGATAAAGGCAAGCAAGGTAAAATTATCCAAGCCGCCCCTAAAATAGGGAAGATATTGGTAGAGGGGATTAATTTAGTCAAAAAACATGTTCCGGCTGAGAAGACCAAGCATGGCAAAATCGGACAGCGCATAGAACTTCCGACTTTTTTAGATGTTTCCAATGTTAAGCTTGTTTGTCCAAAATGCAAAAAAGCGACACGCGTAGGTTATTCCCTTGAAGGAGACAGCAAAAAAAGAATTTGTAAAAAGTGTAAGCAAAACATCGATGAATAAAGTTAAAACTGTTGAAAAAAAGAGTGCCCCAAATTTGAAAGTAAAATACTTAAAGGAAGTTTTACCTGAGTTAAAATCGACTTTCAAATTAAGAAATGACATGGAATCACCTCGTTTAGTCAAAATCGTGGTTAATGTTGGGATCGGCAAAATCGGAAGCAATGAAAACTCAGTGAAGCATATTCTAGCTGACTTAGAGAAAGTAACAGGACAAAAACCAATCTTGACTTTAGCCAAGAAAGCCATCGCCGGTTTTAAATTGAAAGAAAAGGATAAGGTTGGAGTTAAGGTAACTTTAAGAGGTCGACGAATGTGGGACTTTATAGAAAGACTAACAGTCGCCACCTTGCCTCGTATTAAAGACTTTCAAGGCGTACCCGTTAAGAATTTCGGAGGCACCGGCAATTTATCCTTGGGTTTAAAAGAACATTTTGTTTTCCCAGAGATTAATCCCGATGAAACCGATTTTATTTTCGGATTACAAGTCTGTATTGTTACCACCGCTAAGAATCAAGAACAGGGAGCTTTTCTTCTAAAGAAGCTGGGTTTCCCACTCAATCTTACTTCTAATCAATAATTTTTTTATTCTCATGGCTCGCAAAGCATTAATCATCAAAGCATTAAAAAAACCGAAGTTTAAAAGCAGAACCATCCGTCGTTGTTGGAAATGTGGTAGAAACCACGGTTACTTGAGATTTTTTGGCATTTGTCGAATTTGCTTTCGAGAATTAGCTTCAGACGGCGAAATGCCGGGAGTAAAAAAATCGAGTTGGTAAAATAATCATTTAAGTTTTTCATTTTATGGATACTATTGCGGACATGCTCACCAGAATCAGAAACGCTCTCCTCAGAGGACACAAGACCGTTGTCATTCCTTATTCCAAATTTAAGAAAGAAATTGTTTTGGTTTTAGTGAAACACGGCTACTTAAAAAGAGTCCAGATCACCAAAAACGAGGAAGGTCGCAAAGAATTGAAAGTGTCCTTAAAATACGATGAGACAGGTGAGTCTACTATTTCCGGCATTAAAAAAATCAGTAAGGGCGGTCAAAGAATTTACAGTGGATCGGGAAACATCCAGAAAGCGGGTGGTCGAAGAGGTATGATCGTTCTATCCACTTCGCAGGGAGTGCTCTCTCATTGGGAGGCTAAGAAAAACAATATCGGAGGAGAAGTTATTTGTGTTGTCTATTAATCATTTTATAGTTTATCAAAATGTCTCGAATAGGTAAAAAAATTATCATAATTCCGGAAGGAGTAACTGTCGAAACTTTTCCCCAGGAAAAAGGTCAGTTGGAAATCAAGGTAAAAGGACCAAAAGGTGAACTTTCCACTCTGTTTTCAGAGATGGTCAGTTTTAAGATTAACGACAAGGAAATTACCGTTTCTCTTAACCCTAAATTCGCAAAGATGGTAGCCCTTTGGGGAACTACTCGAGCTAATTTAGCCAACATGATTGAAGGCGTAGTCTCCGGCTTTGAGAAGAAACTGGAATTAAACGGTATCGGTTATAAAGTCAATCTTCAAGGCAATAAGCTAATTTTGGACGTTGGTTATTCCAACTCAGTTGAATTTATCATTCCGGAAAATATTGTCGCCAGTGTAGAAAAGAATGTTATCTCTATCAGTGGAATCGATAAGCAAAAAGTGGGAGAAATCGCCGCTCAAATCAAAAAAGTCAGAAAAGTTGATCCTTACAAGGGCAAAGGTCTTCGATATGTCGGAGAAATTGTCCGCAGAAAAGAAGGTAAGAAAGCAGTGGGAGATTCAGGATAATCAAAAAATATTTAGCAAAAATTTTACGTTTAAAAAGACCGGCTCTCGCCGGTCTTTTT
>CAZRPR010000046.1:1484-3817 GCA_964602125.1 uncultured Candidatus Saccharibacteria bacterium | reverse complement strand
ATATTCACATTGAGCCGGAAGAAAAGGAAGTGGTAGTCCGCTATCGCATTGACGGCCTGCTTCACGATGTTATGTTTTTGCCGAAGGAAGTGCTACCGGCCATTATTGCCAGAATAAAAGTGCTTTCAAATCTAAAACTGGACGAACATCGCCTGCCTCAAGACGGTCGATTCAAAATAGAGACTAACGATTACAAATTTTCCTTTCGAGTCTCAATTCTGCCCATTATGGACGGAGAAAAAATTGTAATGAGGTTGCTTAATGAATCTTCCAAGGGACTGACTTTAGAGCAGTTAGGCTTTCGTAATATGGCTCTGGAAGCTCTGCAAAAAAGTCTTCACAAATCACACGGTATGATCCTGGTCACCGGACCGACTGGATCCGGAAAAACCACCACCCTTTACACCGTGATGGACATCTTAAACAGTAATCAAGTTAATATCAGCACGGTTGAGGATCCAATAGAATATCGAATGCCTCGAGTCAATCAAACTCAAATCAGTTCAAAAATCGGGTTGACTTTTGCGGCCGGTCTTCGGGCTCTCCTTCGTCAAGACCCTGACATTATTATGGTGGGGGAAATTCGAGATGAAGAAACCATGCACATTGCAATAAATGCCGCTATGACAGGACATTTGGTGCTCTCCACTTTGCACACCAATAGTGCGGCTGCCACCATGCCTCGACTTTTAGATATGGGGGCGGAACCTTTTTTGTTGGCCTCCACTTTGAATATAGTCATCGCCCAAAGATTAGTGCGGAAGATCTGTCCCGAATGTAAGATCGAATACCATTTAACTAAAGAGGAAGTCGAAGAGTTGGGTAAAAAAATAAATCTTGTTACCGTTCTGGAGGTGATGAAGCGAGAAAAGATAATTAAGCCGGAAATACAGAGTTGGGAAGAGGTGCCTTTTTTCAGAGGGCAAGGTTGTAAACGTTGTACTGACTCAGGCTATAAGGGTCGAATGGGCATTTACGAAGTGATTGAAATAGATGATGACATTCGTTCTCTTATCTCTAAAAGAGCGGACGCTTCTGAAATAGAAGCTGAAGCTATTAAAAAAGGTGTCCTAACCATGCTTCAAGACGGCTTTTTGAAATCGGCCGAAGGATTAACTACTATTGAGGAGGTCTTAAGAGTAACGCAAGAATAATTATGGCAAATTTTCCCCAGTTGAAAAGATGGTTTTTGAGCCAGCAGTGGGTCCTTTGGGTTACTTCAGGCATGATGATTGTTCTGGGATTAAGCACTCTTTACAGTCTTTTTTACGCCTCGAAGGAAATTGGTATTTTCTATCGACAACTAATTTTTATAATCCTAGGGATAGGCCTTTCTTTTGTGGTTGGTCGACAAGACTATCGAATCTTGAAAAAGCTGGTCTTCTATTTATTTTTTGTTACTTTAGGGCTGATGATTTTTGTGCTTATTGGGGGGGTGGAAATTAGGGGTACGACCGGTTGGTTGGACCTGAAACTTTTTAATTTTCAGCCCGTTGAATTGGCTAAATTAACCACTATTATTGCCCTGTCTTTATTTTTTGCCAAATATCACAATGTAATTTATTCGCTTAAAGTTTTACTGTTTTCCTTCTTGATCGTTTTGCCCTTTGCCGCTCTCACTTATGTGCAGCCTGATTTAGGCTCTACTTTAGCTCTTCTGGGAATTTGGCTTGGTTTTATCTTAGCTTCCAATTTAAGTTTTTCTAAGAAATCAGCCATAGTTCTTGTCGGGATAGTCTTAGCGACTTCCGGTTGGTTTTTCTTTCTAAAAGATTACCAAAAGGCTAGACTAAGCACCTTTCTTCATCCAGAAGTGGATTCCAGAGGAATTGGCTACAATACCTTGCAATCAATTACAGCCATTGGTTCCGGCGGAATCTTAGGCAAAGGCTTGGGCTACGGTTCCCAAAGCCAACTAAACTTTTTGCCCGAAGCGCACAGCGATTTTATTTTTGCTGTTTTTGCCGAAGAGGCCGGCTGGATCGGATCGATAATCTTTCTTTTTATCTCCGGTTTTTTTCTTTTTTCGGTCATCTCAACGGCTTCAATTAGTCGAGACAATTTCGGTTATTTCCTTTCGATTGGGATTTTCTGGTTTTTTCTGATTCACTTTTTGGTCAACATGGGCATGAATCTTGGTATAATGCCCGTCATTGGTCTGCCCCTGCCCTTTTTAAGTGCAGGCGGGACAAATTTATTTATTTCCTTTACGCTATTAGGCATCCTTCAGAGCATTGCCAAATTTGGCATTCGAAAAATTTAAAATTTACTTTTTGTTTTATGTCAGGACATAGTCATTGGTCAGGGATTAAGAGAAAAAAAGCTTTATTGGA
>CAZRPR010000046.1:0-1384 GCA_964602125.1 uncultured Candidatus Saccharibacteria bacterium | reverse complement strand
TGGAATTTCGGAAGAATGGGCTTTATCGATATCACTCTAGAAGAAGATAAGAAAGAAATTTTTCTGGAGAAAATAATCGGTTTGGGCATTGACGATTTTGAGGAGAAAGAGGGAGGAAAAGTGAGGCTAATCCTGGAGTTATCCCTTCTTAATGAAACGCGAGAAGCCTTAAAGACTGAAGAAATCACGAATTTTGGTTTGGGCTATTTTCCTAAAAGCCGAATAAAGTTGACAGAGAAAGAAAAAAAGCTTTACAATAGTCTAATCGAGGATTTAAAAGATAATTTAGACGTTCAAGAAGTTTTTGATAACGTAATCTAAAATCTTTAAATTAGTCGATTCAGTAATTTGACATATTTTTAAGCTATGTTATTTGGTAGTAGTAAGCTTTTTAGCTAATTTACTTACCTAAAAACAGCAAAAAAGAAAAATGATTTTATCGATTTACAAAAGAAAGGAAGGAGGTGACAGAATATGAACAAAGAAGAATTAGTTGTCTCAGTGGCCAAGAAAGCCGGTCTTTCCAAGAAAGATGCGGAAGGTGCTATCAAAGCCGCTTTGGAAACTGTAAAAGAAACTTTGAAAAAAGGGGGAAAGGTAACTTTGACCGGATTCGGAACCTTCTTGGTGGCTAACAGAGCTGCTCGAAAAGGTGTCAATCCTCAAACCGGAGCTGAGATCAAAATCCCAGCCCGAACCGTACCTCGATTCAAGGCCGGAAAAGGTTTAAAAGACGCAGTCAAATAAACCCTAAACGGAAATGAACGAAATTAAATAAGCAATTGAGAGAGGTTTCGGCCTCTCTCGTTGTTTTTTAAAGCTATTTAAATTTTTTTATGCGTATCGGTATTGATGTCAGATCTCTCTCGGCAGGCAAAAACAGCGGGGTCGAGGAGTATATTAGAAACTTGCTCCCCGAACTCTTTAAATTGGATCAAAAAAATGAATACCTTCTTTTTACTAACGGCTTCAAAAATCGCCCCTCTACTGAATTAAAATTATGGTCTCGCCTGCCTAATGTCAAATTAGTTAATTACGCTTTTCCCAATAAGGTTTTGAATGGATTTCTTTGGTTATTCAACTTACCTCCCCTGGATTATTTGCTGGGCGGAGTCGATCTTTTTTTTCTGCCCAACTTAAATTTTTTCGCTTTGAGTCGCAAGACTCCCTTCGTGATTACTTTTCATGACTTGTCGTATGAACACTTTCCCCATTTTTTTAATTGGAAAAGAAGATTTTGGCATTTTTTGATTAATCCGCGCCAAAAAGCCCTTCGGGCGGAGAAAATAATTACCGTTTCAGAAGCCACCGCTCATGATCTGGCAAAAACTTATCGAGTGTCGCCCGATAGAATAGAAACGATTCATTTGGGGCTGGCGACTGA
>CAZRPR010000045.1:0-3840 GCA_964602125.1 uncultured Candidatus Saccharibacteria bacterium | reverse complement strand
ACTTCCCGCTCAACGTGCCGGAAGCGATCATGATTGAGCCGACGGAAACCGAGACCCGCGAAACGCTCGACGCATTCTGCAAGGACATGATTGAAATCTTCGAACTCTCCAAGACGAATCCGGATGCTGTGCACGCCGCGCCGGTTACTACGCCGGTTGGACGTCTCGACGAAGTCGCTGCCGCGAAAAATATGGAACTGGTCTACATTTAACCGGAGAATGCGGCCTCAGGGGAATCTGGGATCGGCTGGATCAAAATGCGGTGCGGCCTGAGCGCGGTGAAGAATTGAATGCGTTCTGTCCAGTTTCGCCGTTAGGATCGTGCTGTTCGGATTTTGTGGAAGCCAGAAAAGTGGACAGGCAGAGCCGGCATCTCATACGTTTGGTTTCAGGGAAAACCGTCCGTTCAAAAAGAGAGCGAGCAACCCTCTCGGTGGCTTGTCGACGACAATACGGGCAGCAAGATGTTTGATGTATTTTCATTTGCATCCTCTTTTTCTAAACTCAGATTCCGTACCGGTCGTATTTCAAAGGCAGAAGTGCTGGATTGATAGATTCTGGGCTCTCCTTGCGAAGGTGTGCGAATAGCACCGATTACTAATAAGGGCGGATTGGAATGCAGGATGGATTTTTTTAGAAACCAAAAAACTGGTTAAACAAAGGCGGCATCTCATACGTTTGGTTTGAGGGAAAAACGTTCGTTCAAAAAGAGAGCGAGCAACCCTCTTGGCGGCTTGTCGACGACAGTGCGGGCAACAGGATGTCTGATGTATTTTCATTTTCTTTGATCCTTCCTATGTTTTTCCATCAAAAAGGGACTGAAACGTATTTTTAAAAGCGTTCTTTGCGCCAAATCAAATATACTGTATATTCGACAGCTGTAATAAATACATAAACATTTACATGTTATAGGCTGTCATTTTTCCTGTTTCAACATAATATTCTGAAAATATACGGGTTAAATATACGTAATTTGAGGAGGCAAAAGTGCGATGATAAAAGAGTTTCAGAGTAAATACGGTCTGACAAATCGCCACCTGGCTTTGTTGTGCGGTTGTTCGCTGGCCACAATTCAAAAATGGCGCAGCGGAAGTGTTCCGGTTCCCGGAATTACGAAACGGTTGATCGCTTTGCTGGATGCTCTCTTTGGAGGGAGCGATGGACTTTGTGAGTTTGCTGAGCGGTTTGCAGAGGCCGATGAAAGCAACGGCGATCCGACGTTCGTCTTGAGTGATTTTTCTGAGCGGGCGGTTCAGATTGTCCGTGGCCGGGAATTTTCCAGAGCGGCCGAGGCTCTGGAAGAGAAGTTCCAAGCCTATTTTGAATTCCTGCCGGACATGGTGATTCTGGTGAAGCCCGATGGAACGATTGCCGGGGTAAACCGGAAGTTTGAGGAGCAACTGGGCCGCCGCCGCGAAGAGGTGACCGGCTTATCCTTTGACGGAATTTGTCCGGAGGATTCTCTGAAGACAGTCCGGCAGGCCATTGAGCGCGCCCTGCGCGGGGCCAGCGCCGTATTCACGATGAATCTGCAGCACCCCGCCGGGTATACCGTTGGGGTGGAAGCTTCTTTTTCTCCGGTTCGCCAGGCCGATGAAACGCTGGCAATCGGCGTATTGCGTGGTTTGCGGACCGCTGCGGAAGGACGGAATACGACAGAACGCCGGCTGCGGTATGACCGGCTTCTATCGGATTTAATCGAAACCATATCGGAGGCATCCTCCGACGATCCTGATGCAGGGATAAAGAAAATTCTCGGCAAGGTGGGGACGGCCGCCGGAACCGGACGGGCGTTTTTCTTTCCGTTGAGTGATGCCGGCCGGCTGACTGGCAAGACCGTTGAATGGTGTTCTGCAGGCGTATCTTCCGGAGCTGCTGAGTTAATGAGCCGTCCAGGACTCTCGATTCCCTGGCTGGCAGAAAAACTTCGGAAACAGCATTTAGTTGCTATAGGGAGCGTTTCGAAGATGGGGCCTGGCGCCTTGACTGAACAGCAGATTCTGACTGCGCTCGGGGCGCAATCGGCGCTGTTCGCCTTGATCGCGGATCGCGGAAGCCCGGCGGGAATTGTCGGTCTTGCCGATCTACAGGGCGATCGCCAGTGGCATCGGGATGACTCTGAAATGCTGCATGCGGTGGCCGACAGTATCTGGGCTGTGGTGGCCGGCGGCCGCCGTGCCCGTGCGCCGGAGTTTTCGCACCATGAGTTTGAGGCGGCGCTGCAGCAGGCGGGGCTTGGATTCTGGCAGTGGGATATTCCGTCTGGCCGCGCAATGTACAACGGAACGTGGTGCGCTATGCTGGGGTATCCTCCGGAGGAGGTTGAGCCGCGCATAGAGTTCTGGAAAAAATGGATTCATCCGGGCGACTTCCAGCAGGCCATCGAACAGCTGGACCGGTATTTACGCGACAGTTCGGCGGACTACCGGTCTGAGTTCCGTATCCGCCATAGGGACGGGCATTGGATATGGGTGCAGAGCAGGGGGCAGATTACAGTCTGGGATGCGCAGAAAAATCCGGTGCGCATGACCGGTACGCATCTTGATATCACCTGTCAGAAAGAGGCGGAGTTGCGCATGCAGGCGGCTAAGGAGCGGACGGAGAAGTCGAGCTTGGTCAAAAGCGAGTTTCTGTCCGACATGAGCCGCAAGTTGCGTACACCGATGAGCAGCATTATTGGCACAGGGCAGATGCTTAAACAGGAACTGCCAAGCGCCGCTTTGCGGGATATGGCCGACATCATTCTGCAGAGCAGCGATGAAATGATGAGGCTCATTGACGGCATTCTTGACATTCCCGATTTGAAGATCGCAAGCACGGAAGATTCCGCCGGAGCGGTTCTCTGTGACTCCGGCGATGCCAATGCGCCGACGGTATTGATTGCGGAGGACCATCTCGCCAATCGAGAGGTGCTTAACCTGATGCTCCAGCGGCTGGGATGCCGGACGGAGGTGGCCGGCAATGGACTGGAGGCCGTTGAGAAAGCCGCCCGGAAGTCCTTTGATTTTATTTTCATGGATATTGAAATGCCGGTTATGAACGGGCTGGATGCTGTGCGGGAAATTCGCCGTAAAGAGGTGGTGGACGGCTGCCGTCCGGCCGTCATCTGTGCGGCAACAGCCTATGCGCGGCTCGGCGACCGGGAGAAATATCTTGCGGCGGGCATGAACGAATATCTCCCCAAGCCGATCAGCCTGGACTCGCTTGCTAAAGTGCTTAAAAAGCACAGGCCAAAAGAAAACGAAAATCCAGACTCAAAACGGTGATCTGGGCCTTAACGAATGACTGTATCAAAAAAAATGAAACGGATGGACGGTCGCTCGCCTGAGCCCAAAATCACAGACGCGTCCCGAGATGGCGGGCGTAGCGGAATTTGGCTAATCTGGGTTTTTCTGCTGGCGGGGTGGCTTTCCACTGGCCTGGCGGTCTGGCAGGCAAAATTGGCGGTAGAGTCGGGCGCAGAAAAAGAGCTTGAATCCGTATGCAACGATATCCGGGACAAAGTCCGGGATCGTCTCAATGCCCACGAACAGATTCTGCGCAGCGCAGCGGCGTTTTACGAACACTCAGAGGGCCCCACCCGTCAAGAATGGAAACTTTTTGCCGAGCGTCAAAAAGTTGAACAGACGCTTTCCGGCATTCAGGGGTTAGGTTTCGCCCTGCTGATTCCGCGGGAGAAGCTGGAGCAACACATACAGGACGTTCGTACGGAAGGGTTTCCCGAGTATCGGGTCTGGCCGGAAGGGGATCGGCAGACCTATTCCTCAATCATTTATCTCGAACCTTTCACAAACCGGAATCTTCGGGCCTTCGGCTATGACATGCTGAGCGAATCGGTGC
>CAZRPR010000044.1:0-3966 GCA_964602125.1 uncultured Candidatus Saccharibacteria bacterium | reverse complement strand
TAAACCAAATTGCAATTATCCAAATGCGTTCCCTTGTTGATAATAAAACGATTAAGAGAATAGAGTAATTAATGAGATAACTCATTTTTTAAAACACAGTAAGCATTTAATAATGTCTAAAATATAAACATTTAAAGTTTGACATTTTGACATTTTAGTTTTAGACTTTAGGTAAATAATCTAAAACAATGACTAAAAATTACTCCAAACTTATCCGAAAATTGAGAATTAAGAAAGGGCTGACTCAAGCTGAAGTGGCTGAGAAAATTGGTATTTCCCGCTCTTCCTACATAAATATTGAGCAAGATAGAGGCGACTTGAGCTTTTCTGCCATGCAAAAAATTACCAATCTCTTTGGCATTTCTCTTTGCGACGTTGAAAGTGGTTTCTCAGCTGACTATCCAAAATATAAAGAGATGATTCTGGCTTATCTTCGCAAAGCGACTTCCGGAGACGGAAAAATTCCCAAAACTAAACTAGCCAAATTGCTTTATCTGGCTGATTTTGCTTGGTTTTATAAACATCTAAAAAGTATGAGTGGCATGCAATATAGAAGGATTCAACATGGCCCGGTACCAGATTCTTATTTTCGGGCTATCGACGAGCTAGAAGAAGATGGAAAAATTAAAGTTGATCGAAAAGGGGATTACCTTCTGATTTCTGAAAATCGAATTGGGAAGGAAGATAAAATGAAGATTCTGTCCAAAGAAGAACTTAAACTGATTGAAAAAATATCTCTGAAATGGAAGAACAAAAGAACCAATGAAATAGTTTGTTTCACTCACAATCAGTTACCCTACAAAATATGCCAACCTGACGAAATTATTCCTTATGAATTAATTACTCAAGAAGATCCGGGTTATGTATACTAAATATTCGGTAAAAGTTGACCATTACGCTGAACGTCATTATATCAAGAACTTCGTTAAAAAATATAAAGGAGCTTGGGAAGTGACTTGGCAAGCTGTTTGCGAAGAGTTTAAACGCTTTGATTCTCTCCTTGAAACTTCTATCGCCGAGATTATAGTTGAGAAGGGGAATGTTAAAATTTCTAAAACCGAATTCCGTATTGCCGGAAGCAATCAGTCCCGAAAATCTTCTGGTAATCGGTGTATTGTTGTGGTTCACGAAGATATAAATTTAATTAAGGTTCTTTTAGTTTATCACAAAAATGATCTTGGTGGCGGCAATGAAACTGCCAAATGGAAGCAAATAATCAAAGAGAATTATCCAGAATATCATAAACTACTTTAAAAATCAGTTGTTAAAATAGAATTTATCCTTCTCAAATCCTTTCTTTGGAGCTAGAATTAGAGAGTGAAAACCTAAGCAAAGTTGATATATAATTAGCTTTTAGAAAACATGAGTCATAAAATCTCAATTCGTTTTTTTGATGATCGGGAAGTGCGTGCCGTATGGGACGAAGAAAACGTTAAATGGTGGTTTTCGGTTGTTGACGTTGTCGGTATTTTAAATCAAGAAATTGATTATATTAAAGCCGGTAACTATTGGCGTTGGCTTAAGCGCAAATTGATTAAGGAAAATATTCAGTTCGTGAGTGGTACTCACAAACTGAAATTAATTGCGGCTGACGGTAAAAAATATCAAACCGATACGTTGGATAGCAATGGAATTATTGCTTTGGCGAAACATTTTCCAAACAACAGAGCGATGAAATTTTTAGACTGGTTTTTGTATAGTGAAAATACTATTGACGGACAAAGCAAGAAAAAAGCATATACGCTTTTTGAAAGTAACTTAATTGATAAAATAGAAATCAGGACAGCTAAAGGCTTGCAGCAGATCCATGCTTATCTATTTGGCGGTTTATATGATTTTGCAGGAAAAATCCGACAGAAAAATATTTCAAAAAATGGCTTCCAGTTTGCGGTAGTGCAGTATTTGGAGAATACACTCAAGCAGATTGAGCAGATGCCCGAAGAGACGCTTGATCAGATTGCCGATAAATACATAGAAATGAATATTGCTCATCCTTTTATGGAAGGTAACGGAAGAAGCATGCGTATTTGGCTTGACCTGATCTTAAAAAAAAATCTGAAAAAATGTGTCGATTGGAGTAAAATTGGTAAAAAAGAGTATATTGATGCCATGGTGCAAAGTCCAAGTAAAAGCATGGGGATAAAAAAGCTGTTAAAAAACGCCCTGACCGATGAAATAAACAGTCGCGAGATATTTATGAAGGGGATAGATTATTCTTATTACTATGAAGAAAATGAATAGAAATAAAAAAACCTCTCCGGACCGAAGTCGGGAGAGGTGATTGATGTTTAGGGTTTGATTAATAAGGTCCAGCGCATTGCCGGATCGATCCATGGAAGAAGAGCTGTTACGTCATTGAAGGTGGTTGCTTCGATTTCTTCTTTCCATTCCGTTAGGGTAGGGATTCTTTGCCAAATAATTAAATTATCAACTGCTTGACCGCATAAGCTGGCGCCGGATAGATCTAACATGGGTAATCGATTCAGCACTTTTTTCTTGAGCTTCAGAAAAAGAGCTTCTTCGTCTTTGATTAAAGTGAGAGATTGGTCAATCACACTTGCGATGGAATCAAATGCCTCAACGGAAAGGGAAGAGCATTTAATGATGAATTCCTGTAAATCGCCCAGGTCATAATTTCTGGCGGAAATATTGTAGGTCCAAGATCTTTTTTCCCGAATTTCACGCTGTAGAATTTCATTAATCATTTCTCTTAGGAAATAGACGGACCATTTCTTGCTATTACCGGGAATTCTGGCCACACTGCGATAGCTGCCTGAAGATTTCTGATTTTTCGCCATTTCGAAAACATGACAATTTTCCGCCAGCTTCTGAAAGGTGGTGATTGGCTTAAGAGTAGGATTTGTTTCTCCCAGTTTCTCCTTTTCCAAATTACTTTGAAAAATCAAGTCCATCAACTGGTAAAGCTTTAAACCGCCTACCGTCACAATAGTGATGTTTTTAGGCACGTAATGTTGATCGTAAAACAATTGAAGATCTACTCTTTGGATTGCTTTAACAGAGTCTCTTAGTCCGAGCGGCATCGCGAAACGTTCTCGAAAATAGCCCGGATAGAGCATCTTTTTTTCTCTTAAGGCTAAATCGTATTCGTAATCCGCTTCAAAATGATAGTTGAATTCTTCCAACACTATGCGTCGATTTTTTTCCAAATCGGCATCCAGTTGAAGACTAAAAAGCATTTCGCCAAAAAGATTAAGGCCCTTAGTGAGGATTCTTTCGTCAATGGGCAAAGAAAAACCGTATACGGTGGCGGCGCCACTAGTACAGCCAAGATTAACCGAACCGCCGAATTCATGAAATATACCCTCAACTAATTCTCTGGAAAAGCCTGCGCTTTCCGAAAGGAGATGTTCGGTGAAATGAGCAGTTCCCTCTCGACCGATCGAATCGGCATCAGAACCACTGTGAACTACAAAAACCATTGACTGCCAAAGCCTTCCCGGCCAATAGGCAGCGTGGAGTTCTAGGCCATTCGGGAAAAGTGCTTTATCAAATTCCGAGTACGGATCCCACATATTTTTTATCCTCCTAAACAGATTATTAAAGAACTAATTCGGGCGAATAATAGGGCAGGGGAAATTTTTTGTCAAAAAACCCTTGACAATATCTTAAAACTAAATAACTATCCAGAGTTAAATTTTAATCATTTGAAAAGATGAAAAATTATTTACTTTCTATTCCTTTATGTTTACTGATTGCTGGCGGTTCCGCCGTGCCAACAGTTGACGTTTTGGCGAAAAGCCCAAGTAAGAAGGACGACGTTATAGTTAACGTTACCCTCCCCGCCGCCCCTGCGCCTGCGCCTGCTCCGGTAGTGGCTGCTGAACCGACTCCAATTATCATCAACAACACCGCCACCGCTACTAACAACAATTATCCAATCAATACTAATGATATTGATATGAGTTTGATTAGCAGCATTACGGATTTGATTAAAGAGATGTCAGC
>CAZRPR010000043.1:0-4088 GCA_964602125.1 uncultured Candidatus Saccharibacteria bacterium | reverse complement strand
TATCACTCTAGCAATACTAATCTCAATAGTAACGTTGAGTAATGTCCATGCTTGGGTCGAACCAACAACCATTCCGCCCGGAAATAATATCTTTGCGCCCATTAATTCTTCCGCTTTCGGTCAATCAAAGATTGGGGGGTTAATATTGAACATTGGTAACGCCGCTCACGGACTCATAGTTAAATCGGGCTTGGTCGGTATTGGAACAGATGACCCACAAGCCACACTGGACGTAGTTGGGAAAGTTCGAAGCACGGGATTGGAAGTCAACTCCACCACGGAAGGAGTCTTATTTCCTCGAATGACGACAGCTGAAAGAGACGCAATTGCTAATAAAGTAGAGGGATTATTAATCTACAACACAGATAGTAATAGTAAACAATTAGAAATATATACTGACGGTGCTTGGAAACCGATTGGCAGTGGAGGAGATAGTTTACCAATTGGAACTATCATTCCATTCAATAATTTAACATGTCCTACTGGATGGACCATCGCAGACGGAACAAATGGAGCACCGGATTTGAGAGGAAAGTTTATTAGGGGCTTGGACTCAAGAACAGTTTCGTCAGGAGGAAGCGATTCTGATGGGCCAAGAATTTTAGGTAGCTCACAAGAAGATGCTTTTCAGGGGCATTGGCACAACGTACAATACCAATATAATCCAAGTGGCTCACGCTATGCCGATGGAGGCAATTCAGCCACTGGCAATATTGATGGAAATGGTGATTTTAGCGATCTGAGCTTACTCTACTCTAGATATTATGGTAGATATTATGCTACTGGTATTTTACCTGATTTGGTTAACAAATATAGCACGCCCAGAATCGCTAACGAGACTCGCCCAAAAAATGTTGCACTAATTTACTGCATGAAAGTTATAGCTGGAAATTCACAAATATCTTCTAGCTCTTCTGAAGGAAGCACTACGATTAACAGTAATTACTGGCAAAAAGATGGGACCAATATTTATTACAATGACGGCAACGTGGGAGTAGGCACAACAAGTGTTCCATTTAAATTCACGGTGCTTGGAGGTCCTTCTCAATTTGGAAATACTGCCAATGGTGCTGGAATTCGTCTACAATCCATTATTGATGGGTCCGGTAAAAATTATGGGGAAATCGTAGGTATTAACCAAAACAATAATACTTTCAATCCTTTACAGATTACAACCAGTACCGATGGAAAGCCTTCTTTATATCTAGCTACAAATGGTAACGTGGGAGTAGGCACCAGTACGCCGACTGTAAAAATGGAAGTGGCCGGTAATTTTAAAGCGACAGGGGTTTGTATTGGTAGTGATTGTCGAGCGAGTTGGCCAGTACATAGTTATTGGGTTTATAATGTGGCTTCTGATTATTGTGCTACGGTTGGAGCTTATGATCTAGTTTCAATCCAACCAAACGGGGTAGTTAATTATCTTAATCCCTATTGTTATTGTGGACCAGGGTCACCGTATTTGTATACAGAAAGATACATTTATGGTGGCATGAAAACATGTGCTGCCACTTGCATGCCTGGATGCTGGTAGTAATTATGTTTTAGCTTATACTTTATTGAATTTTTCTATTAGTTTTCGAAAAACACCCAAGCTGGGGATTTGGCTACAAAATATTTCTACGCTAAGCTAAAGAAGTCAAAAAATTGGTCCGATGGCCGAGCGGTTAGGCAGAGGTCTGCAAAACCTCGCACGGCGGTTCAAGTCCGCCTCGGACCTCAATAATTGCGTAAAAACGTAAAAATAAAAACCATGTTATTTATTGTCGCTTTTATATCTTCATTTTTACTTTTGCCGGTTAAAGAGCGAATTGGAAACTTAAATGATTCTTGGCCGGTAGTTTATGCTAAAGAAACCATTGGTTTGAAGCGTTTTGCTCCGGAAGAAAAAACGGAAAAGGAAAAATATTGCCTAAAAAACATCAATCTCGATACCCTTCCGCGCATACCAAGAGATAAAAAAGCAGAAAAAAAAGAAAAGCTAGTAGTCTGGGCTAAGAAAACCGTGCTAATTGACGCTGAGAGTGGTAAAGTAATCTTTGAAGATAAAATGTTAGAAGGTGGTAATATCGCCAGTCTCACTAAATTGGTTACGGCTACAGTTTTAATGGACGTAGTAAAAGATTGGAATGAAAAAGTGGAAATCAGCCCTTACGCCGCTTCGGCCGGTGGAGCGACGGTTCATTTTTTGTCAGGAGAAAAGTTTTTAGCCAAAGATCTTTTGAAAGCCATGCTCATGAATTCTGACAATACGGCCGCCAGAGCTTTGGCGGAGCATTTCGGCGGACCGGAGAAAGAAAAAAGCTTTACCAATTTAATGAATAAAAAGGTGGAAGAATTAAACCTTCGCAACAGTCATTTTGTCGACGCTTCCGGTTTGGAGGATGAAGGTGCTCATTCCTGCGCTTATGATATTGCGATGATCGGCAGAGAGACACTAAAACACCCCATGTTGATTGAGATTATGCAAACTCCTTCCCATATTGAGATAGTGAGTAAAGACGAGTTTAGCAAAGTTCATCGAGTGGGTAACACTGATATACTTTTGGGTAAATATAGCGGTATCTTGGGAGCAAAAACGGGTTTTACTTACAATGCCGGTTACTGTCTCTTGATGATGAGGGAGCTGCCCGACAAGGGAAAGATTATTGGAGTGGTGCTTGACGCAGGAGAAGATCAAAGATGGACAGAAATGCAAAAAATGCTTGATTGGGCGTATGATAACTACGAATGGTCAGTCTTTCCGGAATAAAATTATCTCAATTTCTCCATCATTTCTAAATAAAAACGCAAATTATGTTCGGAGGCTAATCGCATAGCCAGTGAATCACCAATTTTAAAGAGATGTCTTAAATAGCTCCTTGAATAATTTTGACAAAGATAGCAATCACACTTTGGATCTATCTTTCTTGAGTCGAGAGCGTAAATTTCCCGACCAATATTAATGGTTCTATAAGTTTTTTCGGGCTTAAATTTTTTGTCAGTTCCGATATTCTTGAAATCCTTATCGCGAATAAAAAGCCGACCATGTCGACCTTCACGCGTAGGGATTACGCAATCGAACATATCAATGCCCATTTTTACCGCTTCGATTATTTCTTCCGGTTTTCCTAATCCCATCAAATAGCGGGGCTTATTTTCAGGCAAGTGAGGCAAAGTATATTTCAGTACTTTTTTTAAGTATTCTCTCGGTTCACCGACGGCCACTCCGCCTACGGCATAACCGTCAAACCCAATTTTTACCAATTCTTTAGCACTTCTTTCTCGAAGATCTTTATGCGTACCTCCCTGAACGATGGCGAAAAGGAGAGGTCTTTTGTTTTTTAACACACCCCGTCTCGCCTTTGGCGAGCCACCCCTCTCAAGAGGGGAATCGTTTTTCTTTTCCACAAAACGATCGAAATGGTCTTTGCATCTTTTGGCCCAGGCCGTTGTTCTTTCTACGGCTTTTAGCACATCCTTTTTCGAACAAGGCCACGGCGGACACTCATCTAAAACCATAATAATGTCGCTGCCTAAAGCCAATTGGATATCAATTGATTTTTCCGGGGTTAAAAAATGTTTTTTGCCCGAGTCTGGTTCGCTAAAACTTACGCCCTCCTCAGTAATTTTTCTAAATTTAGCCAAAGAAAAAACTTGGAAACCGCCCGAATCGGTCAGGATTGGCTTTGGCCAATGCATGAAATTATGTAAACCTTTAAATTTCTTAATTACTTTAAGTCCCGGTTTTAGCCAAAGATGATAGGTATTCCCCAAAACTAAAGTCGCTCTCAGTTTTTCTAAGTCTTCCGGTGTCAAGCCTTTGACCACTCCTCGAGTGGCAATCGGCATAAAAAAGGGGGTTTCTAAAATCCCATGCGGAGTTGCTATTTTGAGATGACGAATTTTGTTTAATTTCTGCTCCAAGAGAACTAATTAAAACTAGATTTTCTGTTCAAAGTGTCACCCGCAAGCCGGAAAAGATTAATCATAAAGATTTCTTCTCCCTTACCTTTCTGAGGACTGAAGGAGGGATTGCCCTCAAAAAAGCTTACAAGCAACACTCTAAACAGAAACTAACTCTCTGAAAGTTACCTAAAAAAAACAAT
>CAZRPR010000042.1:0-4647 GCA_964602125.1 uncultured Candidatus Saccharibacteria bacterium | reverse complement strand
GCTACCGCTAAATTCAAAGTCTATTCCAATTACGAATTCAATAATCCGGAATATGTTTGGAGTAATTGTAACGGAGCTACTAACAGTTCCTCAGTGGAATGTAATTACACTACCAGCGAGCTTTCACAAAAATTCACTCCCGCTCTTACGGTTAAAGATAACGGAGAGGAAATTAAATGTCCCTCCAGCACCTCCATTAGCCTTTATCGAGAGGCGAGTTGTAATGTCTTAAGTCGAGTTAAAGACTCTGGCGAGGACTACGGCAGTGTGATTAAGGCAACCGTTGGAGAAATCTTGGAATCGAAGATTGAAAGAAAATGTCTTGATCCCAAAGAAGCTATTACTTGGAGTTTTGTCAATGCCACTTTGCAAAGTCAAGACAATGACACTCATACGGCTTCACTTAATGTAGCGGGAGAAACTACTATTTCCGCCAAAGCCAAGGTGGGAAGCAAGGATATCAACTGTAAATCAAGCTTGACTACAGTGAAGGAGAAGATAGAGATTGGACAGTAAAAATTTTGGATTTTTATTTCTTTGATTTATCATTGTTAGACAGATTGTGAATCTGCTAAGTTTTTGATTAACAATTCTTGTCTATTTTATTTTAATCTTTTTAGACCATGGAAAATCTTGGCTCTTACGATTCCGGTGTGCCTTTTCGCAAGTTCATTTTTGTTTTTCTTCTAGTCTGTATTGTTGTCGGAACAGGTGTTTTTTATTCCGCCTTTTCTCGCGTTTCCGTCACTTTAATTCCCGTAAATTCCATCAAAGAAGTGGCGACTGAGATTACGGTAGACGCCGGTGGAACTGTGCCTGACACTGAAAAAGGCTTACTGGCTGGTGAAATTAAAAGCCGTGAAGCGGAAGGAACTGAAAAGGGAATAACAGTGGACTTTAAAAAAATTGACGAAGTGGCCAAGGGCCGAGTCACTATTCGAAATACCACTCCCTATATCCAAGGAATCAAACAAGGAGCCACCCTTAAACCGATCGACGCTCCCGACGATGTGCTTTTTGTGACCGTCAATCGAGTCACTCTGCCGCCTAAAGGCAGCCGAGAAGTTGATATTGTTGCCGCCTTTAAAGGAGCTAAAGGCAATCTGCCCCAAGGAAAGTTTCAATTTGTGAATTTAGATAACGCTTACATGCGAGATAATATTTTAGTTGATAGCAAGGGAAAAATAGAGGGAGGCATTCGAGAAGCTAAAATTGTCACCCAAGAAGATCTGGATCGAGCTCACGGTGAACTAGGTAAAAAAATGTTTAAAAAGGCCTTGGAGGAAATAAACAAAGATATGGGGCCGGGAAAGATTGTCAAGGAAGATAGCGCTAAATTCACTATTATGGAAAGAACGGCTACTGCTGTCGTTGGTCAAGAGGTGGAATCGTTTGATATTTCTCTAAAAATTGACATTAGCGGAGTCACTCTGGACGAAAACGAACTTAAATCCATTGCTGAAAAAAAAGTACGCTCCCTGGGCGACACCCATGAAGAATTCGGTGATTTTGAGGACAATAGTTTCTCCTACGCTCTTACTAACCTTGATTTGGCCAATAAAAAAGCGACTTTGACCGTTAAGATTAAGGGTCGATTCAACGCTAAACTTTCCGCTAAAGTTTTTGATAAGGAGGAAATCGTCGGCTATAACGAAAAGGCCGTTCGAGAGCATTTTGACAAATATGACAACATCAAAGATGTAAAAATCAATTTTTGGCCTTCTTTCCGTAAGACCGTCCCCAACATTGAAAGTCGCATCGATATTAGCGTTAAAACAGAAAAACCTTAGTTTTTCTCCGTAAATTTTAAATTATCTGTATGAATTTTCTCTCTGTCTGTTTTTCTAAAGTCTTCGGTGATCCTAACGAAAAAACCGTTAAAAAACTCAAACCTACCCTTGAAAAGGTGAATTCTTTTGAGGACAAATTAAAAAATTTTTCGGATGAAAAATTAAAACTACAAACTCAAAAATTAAAAACTAAATTGGCAGAAGGGAAGAATCTAGATGATATTTTACCGGAAGCTTTTGCCACTGTCAGGGAGGCCTCCGCTCGAGTACTCGGAGAAAGACCCTTTGATGAACAAATTTTAGGAGGCATAGTGCTGCATCAGGGAAGAATTGCCGAAATGAAGACGGGAGAAGGTAAAACTTTGACCGCCACTCTGCCTATTTATTTAAACGCCCTGGCGGATAAAGGGGTCCACGTTATTACCGTTAACGACTATCTAGCTAAAAGAGATACAAATTGGATGGGGGCGGTTTTCTATTCATTGGGCATTAGCACCGCTTGTATCCAACACGATAAATCTTTTTTGTTTGAACCCAAAGTTAAACCTGACACGAACGAGGCAAGTATAGAATATGAAAATTTAAGAGAGATTCCTCGTAAGGAAGCTTACGCGGCCGATATTACCTACGGCACCAACAATGAATTCGGTTTTGATTATTTGAGAGACAATATGGTTCAAAATCTTACCGATATGGTTCAAATCAGAAATCCAGAATTGGCCGAAAAAATTGAAGATCATTTAAATTACGCCATTGTAGACGAGGTGGACAGTATTTTAATTGACGAAGCGCGAACTCCTTTAATCATTTCTGCTCCCGACGAAGATTCAAACAAGCTTTATCGCCAGTTTGCTCAGATTGTGCCTCTTTTAGAAGCGAACAAGCATTTCAATGTTGATGAGAAGATGAAAGCGGTTACTTTGACAGAGGAAGGTATTGAAAAAGTAGAAAAGATTCTTAACGTAGAAAATCTTTATCAGAAGGATGGCGTAGCTTATGTTCATCATCTACAACAAGCTCTCCGAGCGGAAGTAATCTTCAAGAAAGACCGCGACTATGTGGTGAGGGAGGGACAAGTGATAATTGTCGATGAATTCACCGGTCGAATGATGCAGGGGCGTCGTTTCTCGGAAGGATTGCATCAAGCACTCGAAGCCAAGGAAAAGGTTGAAGTCCAAAAAGAAAGTAAAACTTTGGCCACTATCACTTTTCAAAACTATTTTCGAATGTATAAGAAAATTGCCGGTATGACAGGAACAGCCATGTCCAGTGCGGAAGAATTAAGCAAGGTTTACAAATTGGAAGTGGTTTCCATTCCTACTCATCGTGATATGGTTCGTAATGATTTACCCGATTCTGTTTACAAAAACGAGAAAGGTAAATTTAAAGCCGTAACCCAGGCAGTCAAAGAGAGATACCTAAAAGGTCAACCTGTATTAGTCGGCACAATTGCCATCGAAAAATCAGAATTGCTTTCCAAATACTTTGAAATAGAGGGTATCAAACACGAAGTCTTAAATGCTAAAAATCACGAAAGGGAAGCCCAAATCATTGTTCGAGCGGGACAGAAAGGAGCAATCACCATTGCTACCAATATGGCAGGGCGAGGCACAGACATTAAGCTGGACGAGGAAGCCAAAAAACTTGGAGGATTGCATATTTTAGGTACTGAGAGACACGAAGCTCGTCGCATTGACGATCAACTTCGAGGACGTTCGGGTCGACAAGGAGATCCCGGTAGCAGTCAATTTTTTGTCTCCATGGAAGACGAACTAATGCGACGCTTCGGCTCCGATCGAGTAAAAAATATGATGGACACGTTAGGCATTCCCGATGACGAACCCATTGAAAACAAGATGATTTCTCGCTCCATTGAAAAAGCCCAAGCTAAAATAGAAGGCTATAACCTGGACATTCGAAAACACGTTTTAGAGTACGATGACGTGATGAATCGTCAAAGAGAGATTATTTATCAAAAAAGACGGGATCTCTTGATTAAAAAAGATGATTTTTCCGGCACTCTTCTTAACTATGCCAAAAATATAGTGAGTCGCATTGTAGAATTTCACTTGAATGCTCCAGGTGAAAATTGGAACTTAAAAGAAATCGCAGAAAACATTCAAGCTATTTTTGGTTTTTCTGTCGAATCGAAAGGAACAATAGAGAAACAGCTCGAAGAAATCAAAGATGACTACGCTCTGACCGAGAAAGAAAGAAAGGCAAAAATCGTCAAAGAGCTAACTCAAAAAGTGAAACAAGCCTACTCTAGCAAAGAAGATTTCTTACCTAAAGAACATCTTTCACAAATCGGAAAGATTATTTTCCTACGTACCATTGATCTTTTATGGATGAGCCATCTGGACAATATGCAATACTTAAGAGAGGGGATTGGTCTGCGAGGTTACGGGCAAAGAGACCCCCTGGTGGAATACAAACAGGAAAGTTTTCGTATGTTTGAGCAACTGTTGAATACTATTGAGGAGGAGGCTATTGGCTCTTTCTTTAAACTAGAATTTAAACAAAACCAAGCCAAACCCGTTATAGAAGAAAAAAACGAGATAACTAACAAAGTTTTAGCCAAAGCCCAATATTCCAAACCAGCTGAACCGGGAGGCTTTTCTTCGGACAAGGAGGACAAAAAGATTCAAAAAGCCACAGCCACTCTGCCAAAAGTCGGTCGCAACGAACCATGCCCCTGCGGCTCAGGCAAGAAGTACAAAAAATGTTGTGGGAAAAAGTAGAAAAATTAGAAATTACGGAAATTATAAATTATAAATTATGAATTTTTCTACTAAGGAGAGATTCTATAATCTATAATCTATAATCTATAATCTATAATCTATAATCTATAATCTAT
>CAZRPR010000041.1:0-5079 GCA_964602125.1 uncultured Candidatus Saccharibacteria bacterium | reverse complement strand
AGAATACAACCGTATTCCAGAGCGGAAAAAACCCGTCCTTCTTTTTTAACAATAGCGTAGCCGGTCGTAGCCGTGCCCGGATCAATGCCCAAAATTATCATTTTTCTATTTTAAAGCGATTCCTGTTTTTGTTCTTTATTGTTAACGGCTTGTTTTTCCTCCAATTTCTTGATGGCATCTTTAGCCGCCTCCTTCTCCGCCTTTTGCTTACTACTACCTTTGCCTTGGCCAATCAATTCATCTTCAATCTTAACGCCCACCTCAAACCATTTGTTGTGGTCAGGACCGCCTTCTTTAATGACTACGTAATGCGGAGTAAACTTCCATTCCTGCTGAGCTCTTTCCTGAAGAGCCGTCTTGGCATCCACAAAAAGTTGCTTTTCCAAAATATCGGCCAAGCGACTAATAATATGTTTTTTAATAAATTCCGTCGTTTCTTCAATGCCTCGATCCAAATAAATGGCTCCGATAACCGCCTCAAAGGCATCCGCCAGAATGTTCAACTTAGATCGTTTATTTCGCTTTTCTCCCTTGCCAACAAAAAGATATTTCTCGATTTTTAACTTTTCCGCCACTGGCGCCAGACTTTCCGCACTAACCAAAGAAGCTCTCCAATTGGTCAAATCGCCCTCTTCGTTGAGATAATGATGAAAAAGATAGTCGGTTACTATCAATTCCAACACGGCATCTCCCAAAAATTCCAGCCGCTCATTGCTCTCCAGTTTCCAATTTCGATGTTCGTTTAAAAAAGACCGGTGAATCAGAGAATTTTCCAAAATTTTGATGTCATCAAATTCCATTCCCAATTTTTTCGCTAAATCAACGGCACTTTTTTCCAACAATAAATTTTTTTCTTCCATCGCTTTTTAAAAATAATAAAAAATTAACGGTTTTTCTTTTTTTTCTGCTGTTTTTTAAAACGCAAGTATTTTTTCTTAAAAAGAGCAATAATTTTTCTTTTCGATTCAGAGACACTCAATGTTGAATTGTCAATATTAATCAAGCCCCAATTATCTTTTTCTCTTTGAAAAATCTCGTATTTATCCTGTAAATATTTAAGGCTCTGTCCTTCATCGCTCAATTCCTTCTTGCGTTCCAATGATTGCTCTGGCAGAACGTGAAGAAAGAAAGGTAAATTAGGGCGAGGAAAAAGCCTTACCAACTTACCCTCTAAACTAAGATTTTCTTTTCTTCTTAAATAGGCCATTTGAGCAATACGATCGTAAATGTAACGGTCAAAGATGACCACAGAGTAAAGCTTTCTCAACCGAGTCAATTTTATTTTCAGCATCCAAGCGTAAAGGAAAAGAAAGAATAACCTGAGAGTGTAAGCCCAAAAGGAAATTTTTCGCGCTTTAGCGACCTGATTTCTTTTTTCCGAGATAGCGGAAACTTTCTCTTTGCCTAAGAATTTTTTCGCTAATCGATTTTCCAACGAATCGTTCACGAAATGAATTTGAGTGTAGGAAATGCCTTGCCGTTTGAAAAAACGCCTCAACAAAACTATCAGTTGGGTCTTCCCACTACCATCAAGACCGGAGAAGGATATTATAAAAGGCATAAGATTAAGATTAGGTTTTGAACTATTTGTTTTTTGTTTAGATGAATAAAAGAGTTTTGGCAAGAAAAACAGATTAAAAGTGCAAAGTTAAAAGTTAAAAGTTGAAAGTTAAAAATCTTCCAAAAACTTGTAACTTTGAACTTTGAACTTTTATCTCGCCGAAGGCGTCTTCTTTCCCCGATAATCTCGAATCGCTTTCTTAAGAGCACTGGAAGCTAAGTTGGAGCAGTGCAATTTTTGAGGCGGCAAACCTCCTAGCTCTCTCGCCACGTCCTTGTCACTAATTTTCTCCGCCTCTTCCAAGGTTTTACCCTTGGCCATTTCCGTCACAATGGAAGATGTGGCAATAGCCGCTCCGCAACCTAAGGTTTCGAATTTGATTTGAGAAATAATTTCACCTCTTTTTTTATCTTTTTTCACTTTAATATAGAGATTCATAACATCACCACAAACCGGATTACCCACTTCGCCCTTACCGTCAGCGTTTTTGATTTGGCCCAGATTCCTGGGATTAACAAAGTGATCCATCACTTTTTCGTTGTATATATTGCTCATCTGAAAATTAAATTTAAATAATTATTTTTTACTTACTTTTCATTAATACTCCTCAAATTTTATTCAGGCAAAGTTATTTTGCCCGAATTATTCTTTTCTGCCATGATACTACAAAATTTAAGCTATAAAAAAAATGAAAAGAAGCAATTACTACCTCAAAACCTGCTCCACTCCGCCCAAAGACGAGTTGAGCATTAACGCCAAACTTTTAATTCGTGCCGGCTTTGTCAACAAACTTTCCGCCGGTGTCTATTCCATCCTGCCCCTTGGTTTTAAAGTGCTAAAAAAGATTGAACATATTATTCGAGAAGAAATGGAAAAAGTTGGTGGCCAGGAGCTTTTTCTTCCTTCCATGCATCCCGCTCGCAACTGGGAAAAGACGGGGCGTCTAACCACTTATGAAGATATTTACAAACTCAAGGAAGGCGATAAGGAATTTGTCCTAGGACCGACTCACGAAGAAGTAATTGTGCCTTTGGCTAAAAATTTTATTCATTCTTACAGAGACCTACCCTTGGCTCTATTCCAATTTCAAAATAAATTCCGCAAAGAACTGCGTGCCAAGTCGGGAATGTTACGAGGCAGAGAATTTTTAATGAAAGATCTTTATTCTTTCCACTCCTCCGAAAAAGATCTCAATTCCTTCTACGAAAAAATGACGGAAGTGTACAAAAACATTTTCCAAAGAGTAGGCTTAGGCGATAAAACTTATTTAACCTTCGCCTCCGGAGGCAGTTTTAGTCAATATTCTCACGAATTTCAAACCTTAACCGCTGCTGGCGAAGACTTGATTCATATTTGTGATAATTGTCAAATCGCCGTCAACAAGGAAATTCTGGCTGATTTAAAACATGCTTGTCCAAAATGTGGCAACAAAAAATTACGCCAAGAGAAAGCGGTAGAAGTCGGCAATATCTTCAAACTAAATACTAAGTATTCCGCCCCTTTCGATTTAAGCTTTACCGACGAAAAAGGAACCCAACAAACCGTTATTATGGGTTGCTACGGCATCGGACTGCAAAGGCTGATGGGCACTATCGCTGAAACTGAGCAGGACGAAAAGGGCTTGATTTGGCCCGAAGCTATTGCCCCCTTCCAAGTTAATCTAATCAGCCTAGGCGGAGAAAAAGATCCTATTATCCAAAAAACTGCCGAAAAAATTTATACCGATTTAACCAAGGAAGGTATCGAAGTTCTGTACGACGACCGAGAAGCCAGTCCGGGAGAGAAATTCAACGAAGCCGATTTAATCGGCATTCCTTGGCGCCTCGTCGTTTCGCCTAAGACTAAAGCTTCCGGTCTCATAGAAGTTAAGGAAAGAAAGAGTGGAGAAATTTCTTTTCCGCCCCAGAAAGAAGTAGTTCAATTTCTTACTGAAAAGTTAAAATAGCCTCCCCATACTGCCATGAAAAAACTGCCCCCTCGCCAAAAATACGCTAGAGAGGAAGCCACTTTCGGCTTTTACGGATTACTAATTTTACTTGGCCTATTTTTGGCCGTTTTCTATTCCGCCGCCTTCATACTATTACTCATTGCCGGTCTGGCTTTTTTGCTGGGTTTCCAATTTATGCCTTTAATTTTAGTTCTCCTGCCCGCCTACTTACCCTTTCAAATCGCCCTTAACCCTTCCGTCGATATTGATCTCGCTTCCGGTCGATTGATTATCGCCGGCCTAACTTTGATTTTTATCTTAAAAATCGTCCTCCAACGCAAAGCTTGGTTTCCTCTCTCTCACTTTTCTCTCGCCCTCACTTTTTTCCTACTGTGGAGTTCCCTGTCTTTCTTTTCCGCCGATGATACGGGTCGTTTCTTCCGAAAAATCCTGGTTTTTTTCTCTCTCTGTCCGATTTTTTTCCTCGCCTCCGCCTACCTAAAAAAAATAGAATCTTGGCAAAAACTTTTTAAATACTGGGTCTTTTCTTCTTTTATTGTCGCCTGTCTGGGTTTCGGTCAATTTATCTTTCAGTTCATCGCCAGCCGAGAATTATTCTTCAAGTTTTGGGGAAAATTTGTCGCCCCCATTCTCTACGGCACCAACGCCGGAGAGGCCATCGCCAGCAACCCCAGTTGGTTTGTCGGTATTGCCGGCACCGACTTTCTCCGAGCCATAGGCACTTTCCCCGATCCTCATATGCTGGCCTTTTACCTAGGCATGAGCCTGCCTCTTCAAATCGCCTACATTATCACCCAGCAACAAAGAAAATTTTGGCCCCTGGTGGGAATTTCTTTTATGACTCTCATTCTCACTTTTTCTCGCGGAAGCTACGTCGGTCTGGCCGGAATTTTCCTCTGGCTAATCGGCTTTTTCTTTCTCCTTCAAAGAAACCCCGCCGTCGCCTCAAAAATTCAAAACTGGCGAGAAAAGATAAAGATCAATCGCCTTCTCCTGGCATTGCTCCTCATTGGATCATTGTCGCTATCTATTGCCCCTTTTCGAGATCGCTTTCTTTCCATTTTTAACCTGGACGAGGGCTCCAATCAGGGAAGATTGGATCTTTGGTCAGAAGCCTTGGAAACCAGCCTTTATAATCCGCTATTAGGCGTCGGGCTAGGCAATTTTTCCAACTTTATTCGACCGGAATCAAAATATCGAGAGCCTATTTATGCTCACAATACGTATCTGGATTTGGCCTCTGAAATCGGTCTACCGGGAGTTTTAGCGTGGATTTTTCTTCTTTTTTTGGGGTTAAAACCCCTGTTTCCGCAAAACGCGAAACATTTAGCTAAGACTATTTTTGGTCGTATTAATTGCCGAGAACAAAAGCAAAAGCGAATAATCGCTATCTGGAATGTGGCCTCCGCTCTGGCCATTTTTTGGTTTGCCCTACATTGTCTTTTTGAAACCCCCATTTTCTCCCCCCAAATCCTGCCGTTGTTCCTATATTTGATAGCTTTTAGAGGGTTTTATGAGATTATAGATTATAGATTATAGATTATAGATTATAGATTATAGATTATAGATT
>CAZRPR010000040.1:0-5169 GCA_964602125.1 uncultured Candidatus Saccharibacteria bacterium | reverse complement strand
CTCGAGACACAGAACTTTCTAGTTTCATTACCGATGGAAATACGGGATGGGATAACACTTATGGTTTCATAACGGATGGCAATACGGGTTGGGACAATACTTACGGATTTATCACTGCATCATCTTCCGATGCTTTCACTAACAAAACGGGAAACATTTCCATGTGGACGAATGATGCCAATTTTATTACTCTCACCAGTCTAAGCAGTGGTGCTACCGGTCTAACCTACACTAACACCACCGGAGCTTTTTCTCTCACCAGTGGCTACGTCATTCCCACCACCACCCAAGCCTCCAATTGGAGCACAGCGTACACGGCTCGAGTAGATACTTGGAATTATCCATTGTCCATTTCAAGTAACGCAGTCTCTTTAGGCTACAACACCACCAACTTGAAGCTAACTACCAATCAATTAAATACCATCCAAGACATCGCGACGACATCCACGCCCACTTTTGGTAGCTTAACTTTGAACGGTACTTTGGCTCTCGGTGCCAATTCATTAACTACCACAAATACTACTGTAGTTGCTAACCTAAACGCTGATTATCTTGACGGCCAGCACGGATCATATTATGCGCCACTAGGCAATATATCTGGAACTACCAATTATATTTCTAAATTCACTGGCACTAATGCTGTTGGTAATTCACTTCTTTTTGACAATGGGACGGGTGTGGGCATTGGGACGACGAGTCCATTAGGAGTATTACACATAAGCACTGAATCATCTCCACCAATGTACTATGATCGATATGGAAATGCACCGGCGACCATTATTTTCCGTCGTGCTAATGGAACAGCTGCGTCGCCAACATCAGTGGTAACAGACAATCAGCTTTTTGCTTTGGGTGGTCGTGGCTACGGAGCCACTGGCTTTAGTAGCTCCGGTCGTGTGGCTCTCTTCGCCGCCGCTGCCGAAGATTGGACTGACACAGCTCAGGGAGGTTATTTGGCATTCAACACAACCCAAAATGGAACTGTTTCTCCTCTAGAACGCTTAAGAATCGCAGATACTGGTAATGTTGGCATTGGGACGACGAATCCCGGCCAGCAACTGGAGCTAACTAAAAGTTTGAAGTTAGCAGTAACAACTGCTTCGGATACAGGAGTGATTTACAAGGGGACCAATAGATTTATTCATGATTTTACACCAAGTGGAGCTGACGGATATAATACCTTTATGGGTGTAAACGCAGGTAACTTTACTATGACAGCTCCAAGCTCATATAATTCAAGCTATAACACTGGGGTTGGTAATGGAGCTTTAGCATCGCTGACAACAGGCTATTTTGATTCTGCTTTTGGCCAAGGGGCACTTGGCTCCAATGCAACAGGAGCTTATAACACAGCGGTCGGAAAAAGTGCTCTTGCTCAAGCTAATAATCATGAAAATACTGCGGTCGGAGCGGGAGCCCTAAATTGGGGCGATAGCTACAGGAATACTGCTATTGGTAATAATGCAGGCATGTACAGTAATGGTGGTTCTAGTAATATATACATAGGACGTTCTGCGGGAAGCGGAAGTAGTTCCACAAGTAACCCCAACTATAATGTTTTCGTTGGCGCTTTTTCGGGATATTCAATTACTACTGCCTCTAATAATACAGCTCTAGGATATCAAGCTGGATATACAAACGCTACTGGCGCTGGCAACGTTTTTCTTGGTTATAACGCTGGATATTACGAAACAGGCTCCAATAAATTATTCATAGACAACCAACAAAGAGCCTCTGAAGCCGATGCCAGAACCAAGGCTCTCCTGTACGGAGTTTTTGATGCAACGGTGGCTAATCAATCCTTGACTGTGAATGGAGCACTTAATGTAACCGGAGCAACAACCTTCACTGGCAATCTTCTCCCCTCCGTCAATGACACTTACAATCTCGGCTCAGATACAATGCGTTGGGCCAACGCTTGGCTCGGAGCAGAAACTTTGCACGTTGGAACAGCCGATGCGGATGAAGGGGAAATTGGATACACAACAAGCAGTAATGTGATGACAGTGCAAAGCAATGGTAATCTAGCACTTCAGGCGAGTAGTGGCAACGTTGGCATCGGGACGACGAGTCCAGTAGATAAATTGACCGTATCACAGAACACTAAAAACGTAACGGTCTTAAAAGCGATTGTTGATACTGACCTTTCGTCAGCGGTATCCGAACCACAGACCGTCTTGGAACTTAGAGTAAGGGATTCAGTGGGTGCTACAGACCTTAATCATTCGGCTAGTATCGTGTTTGGTAGCGATCATAACATAAATGGTAATAGAAACATTGCTTCTATTACTGCCGGAGGAACGACAGCGGGGTACTTATCATTTGGGACGCTCATTTCGGGAAATACGACCGAAAAGATGCGAATAACAACAGATGGTAATGTGGGCATCGGGACGGCGGCGCCAGGGACAAAGCTAGAGGTTAGAGATGCTGCTACGGGAAGCAGAGTTGCAACTTTTAGTAAAACAACTTCTAATGCGATGGACGCCGGTAATATTTTAATAGGTACTTGGGATAATAGCGATACCTCAAACTCTAGTATCCATTTTCAACATTCAGAAGCTAGTGGCACGGGAAGGAGATTGGGAACCATAGGATTTAGAGCGACTGCCGCTGGAGGGAATGGGTCCTTCTTTATTGCTAACTCGGCAAGCAATCAAGTTCCTGTAGAAAATTTAACAGTAACAAGCACTGGTAATGTTGGTATTGGGAAAATAAATCCTGGGCAAAAATTAACTGTGGCTGGAGTAATAGGAAATATGTCATCTGATGGAATTAATGGTCCTTTTTGGACTGCAAAAACGACGAATAGTAATTCGTATTACGGAGGTATCTCTATCCAATCTCTTATGAACAGTGTTTTCACTCAAACTTTCATGTCAGATGGACTTGGAGGCACAACTATTGGCCCCAATCCTTCAGAGCAGATTTACGGATTGGCTACTTTGGGGGTGTACAACGCGATTCCTTCAACTGGAGCAACGAAGTTATTAGTTCAAGGTGGCGCTGCCGCCGCCGATGCAACAACAAATCAATTATTTAGAGTAAATCAAGGTGGAGGAACGACAGGTGTTTTTGTAGTTCAAGGAAATGGCAACGTCGGCATTGGGACGACAGCGCCAGGAGGAAAATTATATGTTGTTGACACTCAAACAGTTACCAGTGGGAGTCCTTACACTAACTATATTCGCTCCGATTGGAATCCTAGCAGTTCCTCCAGCGCAACTTCATCCGCTTCAGTCATAGATTACAGAACAGCAGGCTCTAACAATCTTACCAGCACCACTGGAGTGTCTGGTCAATATATTGGTTTTTCTGGATATGGATCAGGCACGGTGACACGTTTAAACGGACAACGTATCTACCTGGATGCTTATAACACCCCGGTCACCAGCGCTTATGCTTTATATATAGATCCTTTGACAGCCTCTGGCACTGGTAGCATCGGAACAAAGTACGGAATATATCAGGCAGGAACAGGAGATAATAATTATTTTGCTGGCAGCGTTGGGGTTGGAGTAACAAACCCAGCTTCCAGACTAAGCGTAAGAGACGCAGGATATGATAATTTAGCTATAAGTAGAATTTCAGCCACGAGCACAAATATGAACATGACTGGCGGCGTCAGTCTTTTTTCCGAGAGTAGCTCCTGGGCAAATCCTTTTACAACAACTTTCACCAGCCCTGCTTTTTCGGTCAGTTCTGGTAATGGTATTGACCCTGACTTTCAAGGATACATAGGCAGTACTCGAACAGCCAATGGGGGATTGAGTATAACCGGAATAAGTGATGGAACAAATTACAATGCCGTTGACATCTCTGGTTTTCTTGGTAACGCTTCGCCAACCAAAGCCGCTATTAATTTGTATGGCGGTAAACTAAGTGGAGCTTCGTCCGCAGCCCTAGCAAGCACAGAAAAACTTCTTGCCGTCAGTAACCACGGAAGTAATGTTTTGACAGTGTCAGGTGGAGGAACCACTTATATAGCTGGCAATGTGGGGATTGGAACGACAAGCCCCCATGGTAATTTAGATATCTACGGCGGAAGTTCTTATAATTGGTATTTTGGTAATAGTAACGAATTAAATTTTGCATACGACACAAACGCTGCCTCTGGTTGGTGGATCAATTATCGAGGATATCAAAATGGTTATTCCCAATTTAGAAATTTAATTATTGGAGACGGAAAAACAAATGCAATTATGACCGTAAATGGAGCTGCCGGAGGAGTCGGCATCGGCACCACTGACCCTGGAACATACAAATTAAATGTCGCGGGTACAACCTATCTTGGTGGAGCCACAACCACTGCCGGCAACCTTCTTCCTTCTGCCAATGACACTTATGATCTCGGATCAGATTCATACCGTTTCGCCAACCTATGGCTGGGAGCAGAAACTTTACACGTTGGAACAGCAGATGCCGATGAAGGAGAGATTGGGTACACAACAAGCAGTAATGTGATGACAGTGCAGAGTAATGGGAATCTGGCGTTGCAGGCTAGTTCTGGGAATGTGGGGATAGGGACGACATCCCCGGGAACAAAATTTAATGTTTTGGACAGCACTTCTATTAATGGAGAATTTAGAGTAAGTTCTTCTTCACTCAGTTCGATAGGAGGTGTAAACATTGATACTTGGGCAAATAATCTTTCCACAACTCCTTTTCAAATGTCTAGTATTAGAACGGGTCTTCCTTATGGTGGAGCAACTAATCAAAGAACAACCATGGAATTCTCAACATTAAACGGGTCTGGATCTTTGGGGGAAAGAATGAGAATTGATCAATATGGCAATATTGGAATTGGGGCTACAGCGCCGAACACAGCGCTTGAAGTGCTACGTTCTAATTCTGCACAAACTGAAACAAGGATTACAAATGCTAACACAGATGGCTATGAAAATAGAATTACTCTGTATCGTGATGCAGGAGTTTTTGCTTATCTTGGATTAAATAGAAACAATGGTTATTTAACTTTATCGAATGCCTATAGTGGCCCAGTTTTATTTAAAACAGGTGACGCTGAAAAAATGAGATTAAGCGCTGCTGGTGGCCTGTCTTTGGGAGCAACTTATGCTGGAACCGATCCGGGGGCAGGAAATATGATAGTTCAGGGCAACGTCGGCATCGGAACGACAGGACCAGGTTCTAAGCTTGATGTTTATAGTG
>CAZRPR010000039.1:0-5962 GCA_964602125.1 uncultured Candidatus Saccharibacteria bacterium | reverse complement strand
TCCTGGCGTCGTCATACGCGCCGATCGTCGCTGCAAGCATCACCGGCGGCTGCGCCATATTGTGCGCGATCCTGCTGCCGGTGATGACGGTGGTCACACTGCACAGATTGGAAAAAGACGATAGCTGACCGGTGTCGAGTGATCCCGGTTACGACGTAAACAACCAGCCGCTCTGCGGCTACCACACAAATGGTGGCCTCAGAGCAGCGCTTATAGCGCCCTCTCGGCCGCCTTCATTTCTGAAGGAGGGCAATCATGAGTCCGAGAGCCGGGGAGATGCTGCTGAGACATGTGAGACCGATAATCCGCGCCAGCCTGGCCAAGGGCGCGGTGAAGACGGTCGGGTCGGAAGACCTTGAGGAGCTGGAGGCCGACGGTATGGCTCAGGCAGCCAATATGCTGGACAGCGCCGAACAGGCGGGCAAAGAGGTGAAGCCCAACTCCGTCGCGTTCTACGTGCTTCAGGCTCTACGCAGCGGCCGCAGGTTCGGCTCTGCCGGGCGCAGCGACGCCATGGCTCCCTCGACCCAGCTCGACGGCAACGCCGTCATGCTGTCGATGGACGAGCCGCTCGACGTGTCCGACGAGGACGATGACGACGAGTTCAACCTGCACCAGTGTCTCGCCTCGACCGGCGAAGACCCTTCGGTTGCTGGCGGACGCCAACTGGACTGGGATGCAGCCGCCGACACGCTGGACGACCGGGAGCGCAAGATCCTGGACGCTACCGCGTCGGGCTTCCAGGGCAAGGAACTGGCAGCAGAGTGCAAGGTAAGCGCACCGCGAATCACCCAGCTCAAGCGGGAGATCGGCGAGAAGCTCCGGTACGCATTCGGAGGCGACGCGCTGGCCGCGTGCGTGTGCGAGCCCGTGTGGCAGGCCGGGCTTCGCGCCGGACGGGAGAAGCGTGCGTGCAGGTACGCCTGAATCCCGTTACATAAGAAGGCCCGCCGCCGCTAAGCGCGGGGCGGGCTCGTCTTTGTGATTACGATGCTTCTACAAGGACTTTCCAGCCTGTCTGCATGCGCCTCACAGCGTGGCTATCTTATGTGTCTGTATAGCGTCTTGAATTGGATCAGGTCATGCGCGACGTACTGCAATGCCTGAATTATGTCAAGGTTGGAAGGTGTCAAGGCATGCCGATCACGCAGGGGTGGCAACCAAAAGCTATTTCGGCTCAGACATGGCGGATTTGGCAAAACGGTTTATAGTGTGGGAACATTCAATTGCAGTTGACCCGGGTTATCCGTTGCCGCAAACCATTCAGAATAGAAATTCATCAGTTTTGACTGATCTGTTTCAGTGTAATCATAAGAAGTCAGGGTGAGTTTCTCGCATTTTTGCGGAACAGGAACAACAGTGAGTGCTGATGATGACCGAACTTTGCTCCAGTGCTCAATTGCCGCATTGACCAATATCTTTCCATACCCGTTGTTTCTGTATTGCGAATCAACTCCGAGTTTTGTCAATTCCCAATGACTACCGTCTAACGTCTCAATTTCAACAAATCCAACTTTCTTGCCCTTTATTCTAAGTTCAATCCTGTAAATCTTCTTCTCAATTAATTGTACGTCGGGAATATCAGAAGACCGGGTTACGTTAGCCATACATTTTCCTTTCTTGTCCGAACCATTCATACGTAGGTTAAGCCTACACTAACAGCACTTGCGATTCAAGCGGCTACGCGGGAGACAACACCATTCAAAGAATGTACGCGGCTTAACTTCAACCTCCCACCTCCGCAGCATCCGTGGGGCCCGTCTTACTTGAATAAACCTGTCCAAGCAAAGCATCTGCAATGCGTTCTGCAAGCTCTGTCGTTTGAGCGCTTTCAATTGCTGTGTTAGCCAAATTCACATACCAGATGTCACCGTCACCAATCTTTGAGGATATTTCGATAGCATAAGGCGAATTCTGGCAATCACTTATCCATTTCGGAAAGCCGTCGGGATTTTTGCTTGACCAATATAATGAAGGACCTCCTTGCTGGCCAAGATAGTTATACATGCGAGCGCTTCTATGACCAACATATGCCAGTTTTTCGAATGGAGAGAAGCCGGGCACATTAATCCGAATTATGAAAGCCCAGCTACGGGGGACGCTTTGTCCTGCACAAACTTCTGTATAGTCATCGAGATCAAGAGGATCATCAAACAACTTCACTACACAGGTGCCCCTAACTGTCTCCAGTGCATTTGAAATTCGAAGTTCAAGAATGGAGGCAAGCAACTTAATACTAGTTTCCCAAATTCTAAGTTGCTTCTCCTGTAGTAAGCGAATTTTCGCAATAGCGGGATTATATCCTTGTCTCTTTCTGGCAGACAATTCAAGACCAGTAAGACTGCCCTCGATTCGATCAATAATGAGTTCGATAAAAGCTCGAATGTCGCCTCCATCGTCTGACTCGGCAAGAGCTTCAAGGTATTGATCACGTTCCTTTTTTTTGATTATTATGGGAGGGTAACCAGCTCGAATCAACTCCAGGTTTCCAATTGCGCGGGCGGTTCTGCCATTGCCATCAATAAAAGGATGAATGTGAGTCAACCAAGCGTGAAGTACTGCTGATCGAATCGGTGCGGGAAGTGTTGGGTTATCTAAAGACCAGACCTGCCACTCGGTCATTTGGAATGTGACATCTTCTTTTGTCTTTGGTGGGGTATGCTTTGACCCTCTAATGAGGACGCGTTCATTGCGGAACACACCTGCACCAGGGCGATCTCCAAGCAACAACCTGTGCGTTTCGGTGAGTTGCGATATGTCCGTGCAAACAGAAGAATTTCGTGCAAGATCAGTGATTCGGACAAGTGCAAGATCAAGTGCAACGGCATCCCTCACAAATGCGGGATCGTGTCCTGAAATAGTCACACCCTTGAGTACAGCAAGTTCTGTTTCTCCAGCAGAAAGCGTGCAACCTTCAATAGCATTTGACTCTGCGACTTGCTCGAACCTCTTCTCTCCATAATAATCTCTTAGTGTTTGCTCAGTCATCGTTCCGCTGTGCCGAAGCAGAGATATACGCTCTTCAATAGCTTCAAGACGCAGCTTCACTAGAGCCGCAGAGTTATCATCCAACACGTAGGGAGTTTTCTTAAGATTAAACATTGGTGCTCCTATGATCACTTCGACTGCTAGCCATTTGAACAAGGGGAGGGGGGGGGGCTGATTTAGAACACAGCTAGGCGCTAATCCGCAGTGATATCCCACGGCAACCGCAAACCGTAATTCACAGATAGTGTGGCAATTACTGCATCCAAGGTCAAGCCCGTCGTCTTCCGGTTTCTTCTTCCGGTCTTCTTCAGGCCCTAAACTGTTGTGTCAACTAGAGAGGGATCATAAGTGCGGCCTATGAGCCAACCGCTGACTCAAGTTTGACAATCGCATCCTGTGGCATGCTTCTATTCTAGATCCACTTCAGGTCTTTTGCGAAGTCCTGAACGCCTGCCCAAGGAGGAGCGGGAGCAGGACGAGGAGCAAAAGAAGGAAGGATTGCAGGAAGGCGGGAAGGAGGAGGAGGGACAGAAAAGGAGGACAAGTAGCAGGAGGGGCAGCAGGAGGGACGGATGACGGGGCAGCAGGAAGGAGGAGGAAGGGCGGAGGTCGGAGGGGCAGAAGGAGGAGGAAGGGCCTGAAGAGGAGGAGGCGTCGCTCCTGCTTTAATCAGAGCCCTTCCGGCAGGACCATTGCTCGTACTCCTAAAACTCCTCGGCAAGGGGGGCCTTCGGAAGGGACCCTTCGGAGGGAGGGGCAGTAGTGAGTAAGGAGAGAGGGACGGACAAGGGCCTTAAATGAGGGATATTTCCTAGGAAACTCCTCGGAAACCCATTCCTAAGCACCTGCCCCTCGCCTCCCTCCGCCTCCTAGCCCCTCTCGCATGTGAGGACAGCGGTATTTTACAAATAACAATTAAGGGCCTTCAGCCCTTCCTCTTCCAAGGGCGCAGGACTTTGGAGGGAGGAGACCACTGCGGAGGAACACAGCATGAACATGAATGAGGAGAGCGAGGTCCCTGTCTTGACGGCGAGGGACATAAGGAGCACCTGGCTGGTGCAGCGGCTGCAGAAGCCCTTCCCTTCCGACAGCCCTATCGCGAAGGTGCAGTTCGTTACTTGCAGGAAAGGCCAGGAAGGGGCATGCAGACGGAAGGCAAGGAAGGGATGGATCTGAAGAGGCGGAGGCGTCGTTCCTGCTTTATTCTGAGACCTTCCGGCCCTTCCGGCAGGGCCATTGCTCGTACCCCTAGAACTCCTCGACAAGGGGGACCTTAGGGAGGGGTTCCTCTCCTGAGCAGGGACAAGGAGGGAAGCAGGCCCTCATGCCGATTCACCTCAACATTGCATACAGCAACGACTTGCGCCAGAACGGTCCCTGCCCCTCAAGCTCCTCCGCCCTCCTCGGCCCACTGCTCTATAGAGGAGTCGGAATTTTGAGAAGAGTATTTTGGATGAACAATAATCCGAGCCCTTCCAGCCCCTGCCGGAAGGACCCTTGAAGGTGCAGAAGGAGGGAGGAGGAACGATAGCGTGAAGAAGACTATCCACATGCAGCCCTACCGAAGGGCCGTCGACGACCTACGCAATGCCAGGCTGCTGCTGAACATAAGTCAGTTGGAGGCGGGGCGACGGCTGGGCGTTACGAGGCACTGGGTCGCGAAGGCGGAGTCCTGCGAGGTCCGCCTGGACATCATCCAGTTCATCAGGGTCTGCCGCGTGTACCGCGTCGACGCCGGTCGGCTCTTGGGCCGGCTGGAGGAGGAGCTGTCCGACGAGGACGGTCCCTCCTTTACCTATCAGCGACCTCAAGTCGGGGTGAACAGCCAGTTCATTGTGGTGGTCACTATTGCCGTCACGAGAGACCCTTTGCTATTGCGCAACAGGCCCCTCCTAAATCGAGGTTTGGTGGCCACTTGGTGGCCACTTTTTTGCCTCAAACCGGACTTATTGACAAGTTTGGCGTTTTTTGAATACTTGCGCAACCCCCTATCAAGCTGCTATTTACATCATAATAAGCAACTTACGGAAAACCGCTGGCCATGCTTGGGGTGCAAAAGGTCAGGAGTTCAACTCTCCTCGCCCCGACCATTTTTAATGGGCAAAAGACCGCGATTTCCTTAAGGATTTCGCGGTTTTTTGTTTTTCTGGCGGTCTTTCTGATTGCAGTGTCAATTTGTGGAAAAGTGTGTTTGGGGATGGCAAAATCCCCAAACAAACACCCAAACAGCCCGCCTGCGCCAAAAAACACAATATGCACGCCCGCTTGGGTTTTCGACATTTTCGCGTATTCCTGATACTTGCCGTTTGGGGTGTTTGGGCGTTTGGGGACGGGTTTCCGAACCAAAACAAGCCATTCAAGGGGTGCAAGAGCATCCTACGATCTGACCTTGCGTTCGCGTTCGCGGTGAAAATCCATGGCTGACTCCCATTTTCTACTTCACTTATGACGAACCGGAGTCGTTATGAGGCGCTTGGCGTTCCAGTTTACATCCCTATATTTTCGCCAGGGCAAACGCATCTTAATTTTCAGGTCTGAGATTGTGTGCTGGTGTGGTCACTCCCGAGGCATCCGCGAGCGTCTGCGCGACTGGGACAGGTGTTTGCGATGCGGGTTTGCCCCGGGAGATGCGTTCGGGGCGCGGACGGACGCAAAGCAGCGGCGGGTGGCGCGTGACCGCGCCCCCGGCCGGCGTGCGCCCGTGCCCGGCTAAAACGAGGAGAGCAGCTCGGTGAGGAAGCTTCGCCTGAGCGCGGCGCGCATGCGCTTGCTGCGCAGGCTGCCCTTCGCCTTGCTGGAGCGCAGGATGTTGAGGCAGATCTTGCGCAGCGCGCCGAGGTTCTTGGCGGCGTTTCTCTCTCTCGCCCGGCTCCCGTCCTCGTTGAACACGACGTCGAGGCACCAGTGGCAGGGGTTCTCCACCCTCATTTCCCGTGGCAGTGTAACTATGTCGGGAGCGTGAGGCCGAAGACCT
>CAZRPR010000038.1:0-6037 GCA_964602125.1 uncultured Candidatus Saccharibacteria bacterium | reverse complement strand
CATATTCCGGATTATTGAATTCGTAATTGGAATAGACTTTGAATTTAGCGGTAGCTTTATCTCCACAAGCAGAAATATTTGAGCCTCCCTTTTCGGGCACAATCATACAAAAGCCGGGTTTACTTGGAGCAATGCCATCAGTGGTAACAGCGGTACCATCATTATTCTTGCACTCGGTTTCTCCAATGCTTCCATCTTCTTTTTTGTAAGAATACATGGCTTTCGGTTCGTAAGTGTGATTGTCTAATATATAGTTGTCACAAGTGTGTTCTATTTTCTTCTCCGAGCTCATTCTTTCATCTTTTTGCGCTTCGTTTTTATCACAAAACCAAGTATACTTTATGGGATTCACTCCTCCGAAAATCTGGGCTTGATAAGTGACTGCTGTTTTAGGTTTAATTTTCTTAATTTCATAACTCGGTTTAATCCTAGTCACAAAACAAGACCCTTCCGGAATCACTCCACAATCCGGATCGTTAGGACATTCACGATTACAAACGCCGTCTGCAATACAGACTGGACCATCTACGGTAATAGATTTAACTCCCATACCACTCATAGCGTTCGCTCCATCATTATCCCAAGCTTCACAAGTAACTCCATAAATTTCCTTTTTGGTTAACTTTAAATCAACTGTATCTCGGTAAGGATTGGTCGGGGTGATTTCTTTAAATAACTGTCCCTGACGATAAATTTGATTTTGATCCAGGAAAAAGCAATCAGTAGTGGAGCCTGTACTATCCATACAATTCCATTTAACTTTCACTATCTTATCGACACAGTCATCAGGATCAATGATGTCACAGTGAACTTTGACTGTTTCTCCTGCCTTAATTAAACTCTTATCGAAAGAAACGGTGGCGATGGGCGGACGATTCTCGACAGTAAGATTTAGAGTGCTGGCGATAGCAGGGATTTTGACGGCTGGAGGATTAAGTATGAAACCGTAGCCTTTGCATTGGGCGTAATAATTAGTTTCTTTGGCGGTAGTAGTCAATTTAAATACACCGCTTCCCAAAGTAGAACAAATTCCGTCAGAACAGGGAAGAAGACCATTCCCCGAAGTTATCGATTTTTCAGTATCGGCAACAAAATTAGTTGGTACTTGATGGATCCCCCTACCAGTTGTGCTGGGGTTAATAACGTATTCCTTAGCTTCATTTAAACACCCTTCTTGATTTTCACAATTTGAAATATTTGTGGGCGGGGTAGCTGTATGAACATAAACTTTTGGAACAATTTGAACCTCTTCCCTATCCACACACTGCTTGTCCAGAGTTAGTCCCCAATCACCAATAACACTAAACTTAGTCCTGATTTTCATGCATTTATTTAATGAATCACCGCTGTAATTTTTCCAATTGCCTGGATCTTGTTCGATTTGATTTTCATATCCAAAGGAATAAGTATAGTTATTCGTATTTCTACAAAAGAGAGAACACTCATTATAAACAGATGTTATTTTATCAAATAAAGTATCAGTTTGAATAGACTTGCCTACAAGGACACTGCTTAATAGTTTTTGGTTTACAGCTTCGACTTGTCCAGTTTTTACTTCGGCTGAAACAACGTAACATCTAGCCAAAAGAAGTATTATTATTGTCAAAAAAATAGTTACATATTTTTTTTTCATTGTTTTTTATTAAAAATCTTGTAAGTGATTAGAATTACGAATAAAAATATAATTAAACTTATAATAGAAATCAAAGTGTATCTTTCTTTCAAAATCGATCCCTTTTTCAACTCATCTTCAGTACCGAAATCATTTTCCTTAAGTATATTTTTATCTTTATCCTGTTCACAGTTTAAGGATATTTCTTCCTCAAAAACTTTTTTATCTCCATCGGTAATTTGTCCATTCAAATAAAAGCATTGATTTTTTTGGATATTTTCGAAGCCAGAACCTTTTAGAGCAAAACAAAACGCATCTTCTATGCTTATACTGCCATTTTGATTCCATGAAGCCAGCATTTTTTTGTCTTGAGAAAAGGCTTCTACTTTAATATTGCCGGTAAAATCTCTTTTCCAGCCGTAATATTGGACACATGCATATGGATAGATACCGTTATCGTCTTCAATTTGACCCAAAAAAGTCATTCTCGCCTTACTCTTGTTGTCAATAACAAAGGTCAAGTTAATAATAGATTTTTTTGAGTTAGTGCTAATCTCAATTTTTAAAGTATTTACTGATTCCTCAGGAAAATCTTGATAGCTAAATTCAATCGGTATAGTGGAGTTTCCTGGCGCATCTACGGTTTCGTTTTTTTCTAATAATAAATTTCTTTCGTCTTCTTGAGTCCAATTAAAGAGTTTGTATTTAATAGAAACATTTTCTAGACGATCAGTTGTGTTTTTTATATTATTTTTAATAATGAATTTGCCATCCAATGGACTAATAGTTGGAGTTCTCCTTATCGGAAAATAATGCTCTCCATTGAGATTGATATTGTCTTTGTCTAAAAATAAACTTGAATTTTTATTACCTTCAATTCTAAAAGGTTCTTGATTTAGTGGAGAGAAAATATTCTGAACAAGATTTATTACGGGAAAATTTTTGTTTGAATTAACAAAAAAAGAAAAATAGTAATTTCCCTTTTCTATTTCGTCTGGAATTTTCCAGTTAAAGGAAAGATTGTTTTTTTCATTTTCGATTAGAGAAAAAACTTTATCTACATAAAATTCATCTATTAAAAAATCGCCATTTTCCTGACGCTTTTCCGATTCATCAATTTTCCAAATTTGCACAAAAAGTCCCAGATGCTCAATCTTAGGTATTCTGTATAAATCAAAATCCGGACAAATGCTTTCCGGGGGGAAATCTTTTTTATCCTCCCAAGTTTTAAGACAATTCTCCCGTATTTTATCCATTTCATTTTTAGCTTCTGAGTTCCAGTACTTTACATATCCATTTAATGAAATTTCTTCTCCGGGAACAAAAACTTCTTTATTTTTTTTGAATTTTATTTCAGACTTCAAGAAAGGAGGAAAGTTAAATGGATAAGTTCTTTTAAAAGATCCGCTCTCCAATTTACTAAATTCATTTTCGGATTGTGATTTTGGAAGAGAATTCAAAAACTCGGCACCATCTCCTTTATAATTCGGATCAATTTCTATTTCGGAAATTGCTAAACTTGAATTACAAGAAAGAATGAAGAATAAAAAGCCAAAAGCATAAATTAGTTTTTTGTTTCTCATTTTTTGTTTTTGAATAAAAATTATTTCTTTTTATTATATAATAACAATTTTTAATTACCTAATCTCTATCTTCTCCTTCACGTCGGTGCTACTTTCTTTACACGCCTTGTCTCCACCTCCCACTTTTACCTTAGCAGAGACAGTAACGTTACCGGCAATATTTAGGAGAGCAGTTGAGGTGTTATTGTCTTGGCTTTGCAAGGTGGCGTTAGCGGCACTCCACGTGGTGGTCTCTTTGGGATCAAGACATTTTCTCTCAATCTTCGATTCCAGAGTTTCACCAACAGTTGCTTTAACCGTACCACTGTAGTCCTCACCAGAACCCTTGACTCGACTTAAGACATTGCAACCGGCTTCTTTGTAAAGAGTAATGGAAGAATTGGAAGGGCATTTAATTTCATCTCCGTTGTCTTTAACCGTAAGAGCAGGAGTGAATTTCTGTGAAAGCTCACTGGTAGTGTAATTACATTCCACCGAAGAACTGTTAGTAGCTCCGTTACAATTACTCCAAACATATTCCGGGCTACTGAATTCATAATTGGAATAGACTTTGAATTTAGCGGTAGCTTTGTCTCCGCAGGCGGAAATATCACTGCCTCCACCGTCAGGGACTACTACGCAGAAGCCTTGAACGTCAGGAGCGATGCCATCAGTTGAGATAGCTGTTCCGTCATTGTTGGTACATTCTTTAGTACTACCATCGGCATAAGTGACTATGGCTTTCGGCTCGTAAGTGTGGTTATCTAAAATATAGTTATCACAGACCTTGTTGTTGGTTTTTTCCGTAGAAATATTCTCCGTTGAGGTGGTTTCGTTCTTATCACAAAACCAAGTGTATTTAGCGGGAGAAGCTCCACCAAACAATTTAGCTTGATATGTCACTTTGGTCTTAGGCTTAATCTTTTTAATATTAAGAGTCGGTTTAATTCTGGTTACAAAACAAGATCCTTCCGGAATGACTCCGCAATCCGGGTCGTTAGTACATTTAGGATTACACCATCCATCAGCAATACAGATTGGATCACTGGAAACCGTTATACTGTTAATACCGGAACCGCTCAGAGCGTTAGCTCCATCATTATCCCAAGCTTCACAAGTAATTCCATAGACTCCCTCCTTAGTTAATTTCAGATCAACCGTATCTCGGTAAGGATTAGCTGGGGTAATTTCCTTAAATAGTTGTCCTTGCCTAAATATTTGATTTTGATCCAGAAAAAAGCAATCAGTAGTTGCTCCCGTGCTATCCATACAATTCCATTTGACTTTCACTATCTTATCAACACAGTCATCAGGATCGATAATATCACAGTAGACTTTCACTGTTTCGTCCTTTTCAATGTAGCTCTTGTCAAAAGAGACGGTAGCGATAGGCGGACGGTTTTTGACGGTGAGATCAAGGGTGCTGGTCGCTCCTGGGATTTTGACTTCTTCTGTATTAATTGAAACTTCGGGAGTTTTGACAATCTCGCCCGCGATTGTTTCATCGACCGCGCTACCTCGACACTGACCGTAGTAAGTCGTTTCAGGAATGATTGTACTTAATTTTTTAATACCGGAAGCGTAGGGAATGCAAATCCCATTAGCACATTTGATACTTTCGTCACTTCCTATTAGAGATTTCGTTACTGAATTAATGAAATCAGTCGGTACTTTTTGAGCCCCCTTGCCCCAAGTAGTGGGAGTTAATTGAGTCTCAATCGATTGGTCAAGACAAGAAGTTTGATCCCCACAAGCGAGAACATTGGTAGGGGGAGAGGTTAAATCCAAAGTAGCTGCTATTCTCCATCCCCCCTCTTGTGATGTACAAGAATGGTCTAACTGACCAAACCATTCGCTTTGAGGAATAAAATTAGCTCTTATTTCTTCACATTTATAAGCAGTTGAGGGAACGATAGTACTGAAGATATCTTGTTTTTTACTTTCATAACTAACTGAGTAATTATATTTATTCTTTTGGTTACAACCGAAATTACAAATAGCTTTTTTGGGGCTTTTTAAGTATAGATGTGCCCAAGTCCAAACTTTACAATAATTATCGTCTCCCAAGCAAACTCCTACCTTCTCTATCCCTTGATAAACTGAATCTTGCTTCTCCCATTTATCGATAATATTTCCATTTTCATCAAAATAGACAGTAAGGTAATGTCCTCCATACCAGTTTGAAATAACTTCAATTCTATTATCATAATAAACAAAATAACTTTCTCCGCCTATCCCATGTTCTTCGGTTTTCCATTCCGGTTTTGATTGATCTTCTAGGTTTTTTGACCAATCAAACTTACCACTCGTTGAAACCTCTCCCGAAATCGTTTGGATCGGTTCGTTAGAGGCATTGGCCTTTGATGAGCCAAAAAGAATTAAGACAAGCACACTGATGATAAAAAATAATTTTTTTTCTAGAGCCATTTTTTTGTTTTTTTAAATAAAAATTATTTCTTTTTATTATAGTCGGGTTTTTGAAGAGGAACAAGGGATAAAAGAAGTTAAAAGTTCAAAGTTAAAAGTTTAAAGTTTTCGGAGGATTTTCCACTCTTAATTTTTAATTTTGCATTTTTAACTTTTAATTTCTTTCCCCCTTCCCCCTTACTCCTTGTAACTTGTACCTATTTAACTTTTAACTTTCAACTTTGAATTCCCCTTATCTTCCCCCAATAATCTTCAATAACTCCTTAATGGCATCGGAAAGGGTTGGTGGTAGGTTGGGAGAGTTGGAGATGGCACTTTGAATTTCTCCCGCTCGGTAGCCCAAATTGGTCAGAGCTCGATAAAGATCGTCGTAAGTGTAGCGCAAGAGTGATTTTTTGCCTTCTTCGGCACCGTCGGACCAGGCGTGCATCTGAGG
>CAZRPR010000037.1:0-6296 GCA_964602125.1 uncultured Candidatus Saccharibacteria bacterium | reverse complement strand
TTAATTTAGTATGTCAGATATAAAAATTCTCCTTGGTTTGACGACCACTCCCGGTTCGGACTGGCGAGAAAAAATAAAAGAAATTGATGAAATAGGCATTAAGGAAGTGGCACTTTTTCCTACGTTTTTGAAATTGGAGGAAAGAAAAGAATTGTACGCCAGACTGGAAGATACAGGCCTAAAATCACTTCCCCACGTTCATTTGAGAGATGATATGGAAAAATGGGAGGTAGATTTATTTTGGAATAAATACAGTACCCGATTGTTCAATATTCATTCTAGACCGAGCGACGAGATTTTTTTGAAGAAAATTCCCGAATATAAAAAAAATATTTTTGTGGAAAATGGGGCGACATTGGGAGAAAGCTTTTTCCGTTTAGCTGGAGAGTGTGGAGGTTTTTGCTTTGATGTTTCTCACTATCATGATTTTGCTGAGGTTCAGGATAATGATAATTATAAAAAACTACTGAAAGCTTTTGAAAAAAACAAAGTTGGCTGTTGTCATATTTCTTCAGTAGCAAATCGAAGCGGGGTTTTTGTCGATCTTATTACGGGTAGAGCCCTCAAGGGCTATTCGTTTCATTATTTAAAAAACTTAGAGGAAATCGAATATATCGAGAATTATATTGAGTATTTGCCTGAAGTGGTGAGTATAGAATTAGAAAATTCTTTCAAGGAACAAATTAAAATCCGATCTCAGTTGAAAAAAATCATTTCTCGTGGTAGTTTTTAACTATGGAAAAAGATTCTTTAGTAAAAATTGATGTTTCGACAGAGACTATTCTCAAAATAATTTTGATTCTTTTTGGGGTTTGGTTTCTTTATATTATCAGAGACGTGTTGACCGTAGCTTTTGTGGCCTTTGTCTTGGCTTCGGCCATGGCTCCGCTGGTTGATTATTTGGAAAAATTTCATTTGCCTCGAAGTCTTATTACTTTAGCTATTTACCTGACTTTTATTGGGGGAATTTTTTATTTGTTCTCTCTTCTGGCACCGGCAGTTTCAGAACAATTACGTCATTTGGCCAATAACTTACCCGCCTATGGCAAGGAGCTGGGTGTTTGGCAGGAAAAATGGCAACATTTAGTTGGGAATAAAGAAGCTCTACAAATGGGAAAAAATGAATTTCTTCTCGACTTGAGTAACAAATTGAGCGATGGTGGAATGACTCTTTTTTCCCGGGCCGGATCATTTTTTCAAGGAGTGGTTAGCTTTATTGCGGTTTTTTCACTTTCTTTCTACTTAAGTGTCCAAAAAAAATCAGTAGGGGCTTTTCTTAAGGGTTTTATTCCTAAGGATTACAAAAAATACGCGGTTAAAAAAATGGATGATATTCAGGAGAAAATGGGCTATTGGCTTTTGGGTCAAGTAGTCTTGAGTTTTTTGATTGGATTATTAGTATATGTCGGCTTGAGTATTCTGGGTGTGCCATATGCTTTGTTGCTGGCAATTTTGGCCGGTATTTTGGAAGTGGTGCCTTATTTGGGACCTACCATTTCCGCTTTGGCAGGGGTTTTGGTCGCTTTGAGTTTGGGTCCGGTGCAGGCACTTCTGGTTTTAGGAATGTATATCGTGGTGCAACAGTTGGAAAATCACTTAGTTGTTCCTTTGGTGATGAAGCAAGCCGTTGGCCTTAATCCGGTAGCGATAATTGTTGCGATTTTGGTTGGTATTAAAGTGGCAGGGCCTTTCGGTCTGATTTTAGCCATTCCTTTGACAGCAGTGCTTAGCGTTTTTCTTTCCGATTTTGTACAGAATGAGGAAGAAGGGGCTACGCCCCGCTAAAAGTGGAAAGCGGAAAGTTAAAAGGAACAAGGAAACATTACCAGATATTTTTTTGTATTTTTAACTTTAAACTTTAAACTTTTAACTTTTAACTTTCTTCATGAACACCTCCTATTCCGCTCTGGATACTTTTCTATCTTGTCCGCTGAAATATAAATTTAGAGAAATTGATAAAATAAAGACGCCCCAATCTCCCGCTTTGGTATTTGGATCCTTGATTCACAAAACTTTAAAATTTATCCATAGCGACGATGGGGTTTTTCCCGACCGGGAAGAAGCAATCAATTTTTTTAGTGAGAATTGGAACCCCAAAGCTTTTAAGGAGGAGGAAATTCCGACTTTGTTTGAAGACGGAATAAATATTATATCAAGCTACTTGAAAGAACTGGAAAAAACAGAAAAAAAAGATCGCGGTTCGGTCATTGCTTTGGAAAAGCGTTTTATTTTGCCTATCGGTTCCCATACGATTACAGGAGCTATCGACCGAATAGATAAAACAGAGAACGGTTTCGAGATAATTGATTACAAGACCAACCGAAAAATTGCTACCGAAAATGAAGTCAAAAACAATTTACAGTTAAGCATTTATCTTCGGGCTTTTACGAAAGAGTGGCCATCTTTTTTTCCGGATGCGAATGATTTGGGAAAAGTTAAATTATCTCTTTACTTTGTGCGACACAACTTAAAAGTTTCAGTCGGTAAAACCCCAAAAGAAATGGAACTGATGGAACAAGAAATTCTAAAGACCATTTCGGAAATCGAGAAAAGCAAGGAAGAAAATTCTTTTGAGCCTCGAATGAGTGCTCTTTGCGATTGGTGTGATTATCAGAAAAATTGCCCCTTGTTTTCTCATAAATACAAATCACTGGAAGATCCCCAAAAAGAATTTTTAGTCAAAGAAGCGTCACTTCGTTTGATTGAGCTGAAGGAGAAAAAAAGCGAACTGGAAAAAGAAATGAAAGGACTGTCGGAGAAATTAAATCATTATTTGGAGGAAGAAAAATTGGGTCAGTTTTTTACTGAGAAGGGAATTATAGCTAGAATGCTTCGTGAAACTTACCGCTACAATCCCAAATTGGTTTTTGATAGTTTAAAAGATTGGGGAGTGGATCCGGCTTTGGTGGCGAAAGTGGAAGCGACCAAGCTAAAACAAATTGCATCCAAACTAACAGCGGAAAAAAGAAAAAAACTGGAAAGTTTTAGAGAGCTAGAGAAGCAGAGTTATTCGTTGACGGTGAGGAAGGGGAAAAGCCCAGTTAAAAGTTAAAAGTTAAAAGTTCAAAGTTTTCAGAAGATTTTTAACTTTTAAAAATTCCTCTTATAATAAAAAGAAATAATTTTTATTTAAAAAAACAAAAAAATGAACAACAAAAAAACCGGATTAATAGTAGCTTTTCTTCCTCTTCTACTGTTTATCTCTTTTTTTTCTGTAGTGAAGGCGGAGGGAGAAACTTCTGACCCTAATTTTAGAGAGCAATATATTGATTACTTAAAACAAATGGCTCCGCCAACTGCTCTTAATGGGGGAGAGTCAAGTAAAATAAAAAGTGTTTTTCCTTCCCAAAGAATGCCTTTTTCTGTTTTTAAGTTTGATATTCAAAACAAAAATAAATTCTCTTTTGAGCCAACAGAGAAAATTACTTTAGAGGGAAAGCTAAAATATACCTTCAAGGGAAAAGAAAATCTAAATAAGATAAAAGAAATTTGTCTGAAAGCTAGCGAGGGAGATGAAGAAGCTTGTAAAACTCCGGAGATGCTTTCCGTTCCTGAATTTAACGATTTAGGAATTTTTGTTCAAGTTTGGCGTAAAGATGAAGCCGAAGGTAAAGACAAGGGCGACTTTTTGGTAGATGAGTTCTACGGGGCAGAGGGAAAGAATTCAAAAGAAAATGAAGAAATCAAGTTTCCTCTTATTTGGAACGTGCCCACTGAAATTCCGGAAGGTGATTATTATATGCTTTTTTTCGTGAATCAAAATAAATACTTTGATCTTTCAGGTAATCCCCTAACTGTTTTCTCGGAAGCGTCCAGATTTGATTTTGGAGTCAAAAGTAAGGGAGAAAAAGGTATAGAAATTGATAAAGACAACATCAAGATTAATGATAAGGAATACGCTTATCGTCGACCGGCACCGACCGTCTCGGGAGAAAACGTAGTGGTCACTCTCCCGCTAAAAAATCTAAACACTAAGGAGGAAAGGGCGGAAGTGACTTACGAACTGTACGCTTGGGGTAGAACCAATCCGGAAGATCTTATGGACACCAAGAAGGAACTGAAATCAATACCAGGAGAATCAGCTGAAAACGTATCTTTCAGTTTTAAGCCTAACGAGAGAGACAGTGCTTATGATTTGAAAATTACCGCCAAAACCGATAGTAGTAAAACAATCGCCTACGTGCGCTTCGTTATGCAAGATAAAAAACGAGGGGTTTTTAGATTTCTCTCCTTTCTCTCCGATAAGGAAAATTTGAAACCCATGTTTTGTGTTAGAAATGCCAATTGGGAAGGCAAATTCAAAGGCAAGATTCGCTTGTCGTTAAATGATAAAGTAATTTTAGAAGAGGCGGGATCCATGGAAGCAAGCGAAGAAAACTGTTTTGCCTTAAATGAAAGTTTTCCGGCCAATAACGGTTGTCAAAAATTAAAAGGAGAAATTCTCGATGAAGCGGGCAAAATTTCAGATGAAAGGACGGTTGAATCGAGAAATTGTAAAGAGAAGATCTCTGCTCCCGCCATTACGGTAGAGAAGAAAGATAATTCATGGCTCTACATAATAGTCGCATCAATCTTAGCCATTATTTCCATCGGAGGAATCATAATCCTAAAATCTAAAGAAAAAAAATGAAAACCACTCTCCAAAAAACTATTTTTGCTTTGACGCTACTTGGGCTAATCACGGTGATTGGTATTTCCAATTCAAAAGTTAACGCCTCCAGTGAGCCGATCCAGACTATTTCAGGAGAGGTTTCGACCAGTGGTTTTTACAAAGAGGATATTGAAAAAGAGAATATTGACTGGAGAACTAACTACACTGTTGATGCCGGGCATGGACCTTGGGGTGGGGCTTACAATAAATTTCAGATAGTGGGTAACAAACTTTATGTGAGCTGGGACCATTCTCTGTACTCGGCAGCTAACGAGGGAGATTTCAATGATTTAGTTGATGAGAATGGGATAAAATCTTATATTATAGTTACTTTCGACGACAATGCTAACGTAATAAATACTCAATACGGCTGGGTCAGAGGTATTGGATATGGGACTGGAAATGCTAACTTTTGCGAAGGAGACAGTTCTGCTTGTAAACAACTAAGCTGGGCCCATATGAGATTTAAGACCGCTAAAATTCTTTATTGTAGTTTCGATTGCAATCAAAAAAACAAATATGATTATTCGATAAAATATGAAGCGAAGAAACAAGATATCTTCAGTACTATCGTTCCCTCAACTGCTTATAAATGTGAAGAAATTAAAGCGAATCTAACATCTCAAGGCGAGTGGTTTGGGACACTTTCCCACACTTGTGGCTATCAAGGAGGAGAGGAAAAACTTTTTACCATTGATACGGTTTCTCCTCCGGCTAATATTATCTCTTGTAACGATAAGGTCGGATGTCTCGGTCAGTCAACCGAGACTCAGCTAACCCCAACCACCTTTGGTAAAGGAGTTCAGAAAGTACCTGCTGATTTTGCTAATTCAGTTCAGAAGTCTTTAATTGGTAGCGATGAAAGTATAAAATGCACCAATGGAATTTGCGTTCCTTACGCTACCGGGTCTAAAAAGTTAACTACCACTATCCCAGAAACCGCCTACTACGGACAATGTAGGGGTAGCGCAGTTAATGAAACGGTGGAAGGTAAAACTATCAAAACCCCAGAAGTCTCCATTAATACAGAAGAAGTTAAAATTCCGGGAGCGACCAGTGAGCTTGATATTACCGTCCAGAACCGTGCTCCCATCGCTACTGTCTCTTTTGACAAGAGCTATATTGAAGAGGGCGGAACCGTTAAGGCCTATTGTGATATTATTGATCCCGATGATTGCGTTGACAAGATAGTGAAAGTCAAATGGAACTGTATGGATAGCACAGGAGCCACTACTAATTGTTTTTTCCTGGATCAAAATCAAATCTTTAAACAAGGACAGCTATTTAAAGAAATTGTTCCCGCCAATCCTTACCGCGATACGGTTGATTTAAAATTAACCAAGAAGGGAGTTTATGGAGTTACTTGCGAAGCTTGGGATAATGATGGAGCGAACGCTCTGAGTGGCTCCGGCATTAACAATTTGACAGTCGTCAGCGATCCTATCTGTATTGCTGATGGATGGTGTAACCCAAAGTGTACTAACGATTCAGATTGCGGAGTCATTCCGGAAGGATCTTGTTTTGTAACTAGAATTAAACCGACTCTCAATATTAAAAAGATTAAACCCAAGACTAAAGTGACTTATCAAGCTAAATTGTTTGGTGGAGCTTCTCCCGCTAAATATACTTGGTTTTGTGATAAAAA
>CAZRPR010000036.1:5297-6621 GCA_964602125.1 uncultured Candidatus Saccharibacteria bacterium | reverse complement strand
ATAGTACCTCCCAAGGCTTTCCACAGTTCGTTGGAAAGAGTGATGGGAATAATACCAAAGATAGTACAAATTGAAGTGATAACAATGGCTTCTAATCGAGATTTGCCGGCGTCGACGATCGCTTCCGTAAAGGGGATGTCGCTGGCCAAATTAAGATTAATCTTATCAATCAGAATGATGGCATTCTTAACGACTATGCCAAAAAGAGCCAAGATACCAATCAGACCGGGAAAGCTCAAATTAATTTTGAAAATAGCTAGACCGATAAACACCCCGATTAAGGCCAAAGGAAAAGTGGCCAGAACAATCAAGGCTTTCTTGAAGGAGTTGAACTGGATAATCATAGTGGAAAAAATCAATAGTCCCGCGATTACCATCGCTTGAAGAATGGAGTAGACTGATTCGGTGTTTTGCTCGTTCTCACCACCGTAGACCAGTTCGTAACCTTCCGGTAATTTATAGCTTGCCTCCACTTTTTGTTGAAAATCAGCTAGCACCTGATTCGCCCTTACTCCACCTTCCACTCCCGCCGAAAGCAAAACCGTTCTTTTTTGATCGATTCGAGTGATGGTTTCCACTGACGGCTTCAGTTCAATTTCGGCGATGTCTTTTAGAAAAATCGGCTCTCCTAGTGAGTTTAGAATTTGCATATTTTGAAGCGCCTCGAGATTGGGAATTTTTTTCTCATCAAAACGAGCCTTAATTTTGATCTCATCGTTTTCTCGGAGGACTTTACTAACTTCCGTTCCCGTCACCGCCGTACGCAGGAAAGAGGAAATAGTCGGAACAGTTAGGTGAGATAGACTCAGGCGCTCCTTGTCAATCATAAAAGTATATTCTGCCGGCGCTTCTTTCAGGGAGATTTCTATATTGATTACGCCCTCTATTTGAGAAAGAAACACCTTTAGTTCGTTCGCTACCTTGTCCAGGGTTTGTAAATCTTCTCCCAAGATTCTAGCCTCAAAAGCTGAACCGGCGGGAGGCCCACCGCTAGGTGATTCTACCGTTATTTTTGCTTCGGAAACTGATTGAAGGTCTTCTCTTATTTTTTTAGCTAGGTCGTAAGAAGTAATGTCTCTTTCCTTTTTATTTACCAGCTCAACCGTTACGGAAGCTAAATTTGAAGAAGATCCTCCGCCACCATCTGCAGAAGATTGTTGGCCGACCAGAGTTGAAAAGTTTTCTATCTCCGGATAAGCCAATAATTTCTGTTCCACTTTCTCCGTAATTTTGTTGGTCTCTTCCACTCTTAAACCGGACGGAGCCTCTAGATTGATGTATAGATTTTCTTCGTCGGAAGAGGGAAAAAATTCGGTGGCCACCA
>CAZRPR010000036.1:0-5197 GCA_964602125.1 uncultured Candidatus Saccharibacteria bacterium | reverse complement strand
CCCAAAGCTTTTATTTTTCCTCTGCTGAAATACCATTTAAGAACAAAAATGGTCGAGACCAACATTAGAAGACCAAAAATAATTCCCAGCCGACTTTTTAGAGAGAATAGTAATCCACTAGAAATCAGAAGGATTAAGACCCCGCCCCAAAAAAATCCTCGAGTAAATCGAACTCTTTCCAGCGTCGCTGCCAATGGATGATTGATCATTAGGGCAATAAAGAGCGAGGCGGTCAGGGTTACGGAGACAGTAATGGGGATGGATTTAATAAATTCGCCAATGATTCCCGTTGCCAAAAGCAAGGGCAGGAAAGCCCAAACGGTGGTTAGGGTGGTGGTTACCAGGACCCATTTGAAGTCTCGCAAAACTAACATTACCGCCTGCTCAGGAGTGAACTTTCCGGTTTTCAAGTATTGTTTAGTGGCGGAAACGACGACAATTGCGTCATCTACCAGGAGACCGAGTGAGAGTAATAGGGAAAATATTGAGAGAAAGTTAAGACTAATGCCGGCAATATCCATCACGCCGAAACTGATGAAAAAGGTTAACGGAATGGCCATGCCAGCCACAAAAGCTTCCTTCACTCCTACTAACAGTACAAGAACCAAGGAGACTAGAAAAAGAGTAAGAAAAAAATCGTGAGTGAGTTGATCGAAATCATCTTTAATTAGTTTCGATTGGTCAGTAGTGACCGAGTAGCTCATGCCTTCAGGGAAATTCCTACTGTCTTTTTCCACTATTTTTTTCGCTTCATCTACGGATTTCGTGATTGAGCCTCCAGTCTTTTTTACTAAGCTGAGAGAAACTGAGTTAGTCGGTTTTTCACCCAAGAGAGAAAAGCGGGAGTAAACAGTTTTTTTGATAGCCTTTTCCTTGACTTCGGCCACGTCTTTGAGATAGATCGTCACCCCTTCTTCCGTCGAAGCAATGGGTAATTTTTTTAATTCTTCCGCTGTGAAGAATCTTGCGTCCGCCTTAACCGAATAATTATATTTTTCGCCGGAAAAGTTACCGGCCGGCAGGAGTAAATTACTGGAAGCAACAATTTGGTTGGCTTGATCTAATGAAATTTTCCCAATAGCTAGTTTGTCCGGATCGTAGGCGATTTCTATTTCTCTTTCGTCGCCACCGGAAACGTTAACTTCTCTAATGCCAGAAACCTTCTCCAGTTCGTCCTTCAATTCATCCGCTTTTTTTCTCAAGGTAAAACCATCGTATTTGCCGGCTAATTCAATTGTTAAAATCGGTCGGTCATCAAAAGAAATTTCATTGACAGAGGAATCCTCTGCGTCTTCCGGCAGTTCGTTTTTGATTGAATCTACCTTGTCTTTTAGGCGCCTGATCGAATCTTCTAGATTTTCTCCCGCCTCAAATTCAACCACCAATGAAGAAGTTGAATTTGAAGAGTAAGAAGTGATTTTGTCTATCCCCTTAAGTCCCGAAATGCCCGTCTCCACCTTCTTAGTCACCAACTCTTCCACGTCTCCGGGAGAAGCTCCGGGAAATAGAGTAAAAACGGTGGCGATTGGTATTTTGACTTCCGGATTAGATTCTCGGGGTAATTTTGAAAAAGAGTAACCTCCCCAAATAGCAGAGAGAAGAATCATTAGAATAACAACCCTAAAATTAGAAACGAAGAAACTGAGCCAAGACTTTTTTAACTCGGGATTCCACTTTAATCTTTCCAAATAGAGCAGGTCGGAAGACTGAAAAGATTTTGATTTTTCTTTCTTTTTTCCAAAAAACTTATTTTTTAATCTCATCTCCTTCATTTAAAAATTTGTTTCCCTCAGTCACAATGAAACTATCCGGAGAGAGGTCAATCTTGACTTTGGCTTTTTCGCCTTCAATTTCCTCGATGGAAAGAACGACTTTCTTAGCCAGACCGTTTTCTTCTGTAAAAACATAATTTTCATTTTGATCCACGGTAATGACCGACAGAGGAAGAAGAAAAATATTGTTTTCTCCAAGGGTATTTTTTTTCGGAATAACGACTTCGGCTACAGTACCAGGAATAAAGACTTCCATAGCTAAAATCGGCTCCGCTTCAATTAGAAATCTGCGAGAAGAATTCTCCGCAAAGGGAGCAATGGCGGTAATTTTGGCAGCAACTTCTTTTTGGTTGTTAGCTTTAACCTTGATTTCCAGTCCCTTTGTTAGGCTGACTAAGTCATCTTCGCTAGCATAAAAAGTTATTTTCAAATCGTTTTTATCGGCAATTGTCATTATGGTTTGCCCCAAAGACACATTTTCCCCCTCTTCCACTTTTTTCGAAGTTACCACTCCATCAATAGTCGAAACGGGCAAGGCACTTTCTCGAAGACTTTTTATCGTTAAACCGGCACTTTTTTCTTGCAGTTGGGCAATTTCTTTTTGGGTTTTCGCTCCCCTAAGCTGAGAATTTAAATTTCTTTCCAAACTTTTTATTTGTTGTTTTAGGAGTTCTACTTTATCAGTATCACCATCAGCTTCCGCCTGTTTTTTGGAAATTTTTAGGTATTTCAGATCGCTTTCCGTTGATTTTTTCAAGTTTTTGTAAGCTTTTTCCGCTGATTCAGTTGACTGCTTCGCTTGCTCCAGACCAAGCTCTGCCTGACGAAGCTGAGTGGAACTTAAAGAGCTATCTTTATACGCTCCGGCGTTTCTTACTTCCTCTATTTTTAGCAGTTCGTCGCCAATTTCCACCTCGTCTCCCAAATCAAAATTGAGCTTGGTGATCGTGCCGTTTGTGCCCGCTACGATATTAGTCTCGCTGGAAGCCGCTATTTGACCTAAATATCTTATTTCGGAAGTGGCGTCTTTAAATTCAGCTAGTTTCTTTAATTCTACCGGCTTCTGCTCTGTTTTTTCCGCCTTTACCGTATTTTCTTGCTCAAAAATACTTTTTATTGTGGGAATAGCCTTAGCGGAGATGCTAAAAATAAAAGCTAAAACCACGCCTATCATCAACACTTTGTCTAAAGTTTTGAATTTCTTTCTCTTGCTTTTCATAGAACAACCTTAATGTTTAAACCTGAACGTAAAGTTTAAACACTTATTTTCTGTTGGCACAAGAGATTACTTGCTATAGTCAATTTGAATCGGTCCGCCCCCGGTTTTTTCACATTCCCCAGCCTTGGGGAGACCTTCTTTGGCCTTAGCGAAACAAGCTCGACGATCTTCCATGATTTTTTCGACAATATCTTCTTCGTTCTTCTTCAAACCCAGATTTTTCTGTTCTTCATGATCCCCATAGTGATATGGGCCATAGGTTGAATCTCCATAACTCAAGGCATATTTTATCGGCCAATCAAAAGCACTGGCCGAAAGATCGCCGATGGGGGAAACTTTGTTTTGCCAACGAGCAAGATAGCCTCTAACGGGAATGCCTTTATACATCACTTCTTTTCCTTGCCGATCGAATTCTCGCATCATAAAATTCTTCTTCTCATCACCATGCTTATCGCAATCTTGACGATCTAGGCTACCCATTTGATTGCCACAAGCGATTCGCTCCACTTCAGCAATCGGCTCGGACATGCCTATGCAAAAATGAGCGGAGTGAGTAGCTTCATGAACAATCACTTGATCAAGGATTTTCAAAGGCAGTTTGTCGAAATTAACTTCAATCGCTCCACAACCAGCGCACATGCCTCCCTCGAAATCAGTATTTTTAATTGTCTTAACAAAACGATGAAGCATTTCATATCTTAAAGGATCTCGACATTCTATACGCTTTAGCGCCATGGTTATGTTGTCGTCCTCCGGCTTATAATTGCAATTGAAATTATCGTTTTTGTTACCACTGTAGTCATTATCTTTGTCATCTTTCCAACCGCTAAAATCTTCTCCGCTGGGACTGTTGCTATTGTTATTGTTGGTGGGATTTGTGCTATTACTATTCCAATTTTGAACCCAACTTTTATTGGTGTTGGTGTTGCTGTTTTTATTAGTATTTTTGTTAGTATTAACGTTAGTATTTTTATTGGTATTTTTGTTTTGTGTTGGAACGTATGGCACATCCTTGTCATCAATTGTACTGGCATTTGCATTTTTATTTGAAACGTATGACGTGCCGTCTACGCTGACGTTGTCGTTTTGAGGAAAATAATCACTTAATCCTATATCTGAACGGTCTCCGCTTACTCTTTGAATTTCTTCCACCGCTTCTTTAAAATTACCGTTTAAAACTTTTTCCGCCTTGAATCCTTCAACTTCGTTGCTTATGCTTTTAACTACCGAATTGATCATGGTATCGACTATTTTGTTCATAGTGGCGTTATCCTGCTTATTGAGGATTGAAAATAATTCTGACAGTTCACTAATATCTTGATTGTTTCCTAAAAGAGAACTTGTACCTGTTGACTGTCCGGTTCCGGTATTTATCGAATTCAGCAGGGAACCGATTTCTTTCTCAATAGTTTGACTCATTTGGTTCAAAGTGTCTTTTGAGAAATTATTACCAGATAAGCTCATTAAAGAAATGGCTTGATTGTTCTCTCCACCAAGAATCTCCTGGAGGCCGGCTAAATTATCAACCGTTTCTTCTCCAATCTTTAAGTTTTCCCCCTCTTTATCCACTGTCAGAAAAGGGACGAAAGCCTCCATGCCGTCCACTCCCGCCACGCTGGAGTTCATCTTGGCCGGTGCGGAAAAAGTTATGCCCTCACCGTCCATTAAATTTTTCAAATCTTCAGTGGGATCGAAATCTTTAATTGAATTCTTTATAAAGGCTTCCTCTTCCTCGCTGGCAATAAACTCCGCCAAAGAGGCGAAGGATTTAAGAGGGGCCGCCTTAAGCACCTTCTCTTTAGCGCTATTTTCCTTAACGCATTCAAAACTCCACCACCCCCCAGCGTTTTCTACTCCCGAAAGCCCAATAATAGTGTGGATAATCAACCAACCGGAAAGCACAAAAGCAAAGCCTAGCAAAATCGATTTAATCGCCAATTTAGCTTTAGCGGAAGACACTCCCTTGCCTCTTGAAAGAATAAAATAAAAGCCGGCAATGACCAAGCTCAGGGTAGCGAAGGCCAGACTAACCAGGATAAAATTATTATAGAGATTGCTCAGCATTTCAATCAGAGAGCAAACTTCGCAATCCATTCCGCTACAACTAACTACTTGTTCGCTATTTTCCATAATTTATATTTTATTTTATAATAATTTCTTTTTTGGCGCTCTCACAAGCTTCAACTTTGGGCAAATCGGACGTTGG
>CAZRPR010000035.1:2597-7046 GCA_964602125.1 uncultured Candidatus Saccharibacteria bacterium | reverse complement strand
CTGTTACTGTTTGTATTGAAAAGATTCCAATCTTCCTCATCGAAGCTCACTGTGTTTTTGTTCTGTTTTTCCACTCCCAGCATGGAGGACATTTTAAGAGTCTCCGCCAACAAAATCGCCATCATTTTATCCTCTTGATTTTGCCCCTCGTTTTCCTTCGAAAAGGTAAGGGCCATGGCCAGCAATTCAGCTGGACTCTTGGTTAGCAAATCGGAGTTATCTTCTCCCGTTTCGCTGTTTTTAATACTTTTCAAACTTTCCGCCAGAGAAGAATAAAGAGATGAAGTTTTATCAATATTACTGGCTGAAAGAATCTCCTCATCTTCTCCCAGTAGGGAATTGCCGGAGTTGTTACTGCCCGCTAAATATTTTTCCAAAATAGATAAATTTTCTTCGGAAAGAGACTCTCTGGCTTCCTTATTCTGCAGCAGAAGAGAAAGGTTATCGCCCAAAACATCAACGTAATCACCCGTGCTTTCTAAATCCACTTCGCCCCCTTCTTTTTTCACCGTTAGAAATGAGGAAAGAGTTTTTTCACTGTCCTCGCTAGACCCCAAACTGTTTGGCATCAAGAAGTTTATTGATTGCCCTTCCTCCATTTGATATAGTTGTTTTAGCAGAGTGTCAGCATCCAAATCACCTTCGATTTTACCGGCCAGCTCTCGACTTTTGATAAATTCTTCCAGACTACCGAAGCTAATCAAGTCACCAAAGCTATTTTGAATATCTTTCCCCAGAAAAGATTGATGCTCTGAGTTCTGACATTCGAAATTCCACCACAAAGTCGAATTATTAAAGCCGGTAACGTTAATGACAGCATGAACCAAAATCCAACCCGTCAGTAGAAAAACAAAGCCTAAAATTCCGCTCTTCAAAAAACGTTTCGCCTGACTGAATATTTTTGGGTTGCCTCCACTTATAATATATTCGCTTCCGGCCAGAATTAAGACGAGCACAGCCACCGAGAAACCGGTCACTAAAATAAAGTTATACAGATTATTAACTGTTTCAAGGATTGAGCAAACTTCACAGTTATCTCCGGCACAACTGACAATATTCTCAGAAGCTCTAGCAAAATTTATTAGCATTTGTTTCTTTTAAGATTTTTATTTTAAAAAATTTAATTTTTTTTCTTGACTGTGATTAAGTATACACCTGAAAAAGAAACTATCAGCCCTAAGAAAATTCCCACTAGTAATCCGACAGGCGCGATCCCCAAAAAATCATCCAGGAAATAACCAGTGAACATCCCTCCTAAAATCCCTCCCACGATCATCAGCGCTATCTGAAAACCTAAAGCCATAAGTAAAAAATTATTCTTTAGTTTTTTTTCCTTCAGGTTTCTCGAATTTTCTTTTCCTGATTAAATAAAGGTTTTCTTCACTAATCTGACGTTGGGATTTTATCATGTCCGCAATCAAGGCAAAGACTAGAAGCTGTAACCCAATTATTAAAAGAATGCTCGCTAAAGATAGCCAAGTCCTAAAGGGGGATACCTTGAAATTGCCAAAATAGTAGAAGGCAAAAACTATAAAAATCATAAAAGATGAAGAGATGAAAAACAGAGCGGGCAAACCGAAAAACTTCATTGGTTTGGTATCTCTAAGCATCGAAAGAATAATACTCATGGAATTAAAGATATAGAGCCAAATCTTGCCCGTCATTCGCGATTTTCTTTTTTCAAAGTAAGTCACCTTTACCGGGATCCAGAGAAGAGTAAAGTTCTTCGAAAGAGCGTCTATAATCGTCTCTTGGGTGTAAGTAAAAGGATGATTAAGGTTAAGTCGCAGAAGCACTTCTCGGCTATAAGCTCTAAAACCACAAGTAAGATCATCTATTTTTTGCCCCCAAAAAAATCCTACGGTTTTAGCAATCAGCATATTCATTGCCTTTTTAAAGTAAGGCATTCTCTGCGGATTTAATTCTTTGTCCTTTGAAAATCTCGATGCCACCACCATATCAGCTTTTTTGGAAGCTACCGGCTCCACCAGTTTAGCAATATCGTCGGGGGAGAATTGTCCGTCAGCGTCAATATTGACCATAATATCCGCTCCATTTTCCAAGGCTTTTTCCACTCCCGTTCGAAAAGTCAATCCCAGCCCTCGATGAGGCATTGCATAGATGTAATGGGCGCCCGCCTCTTTTACTACCCCTAGGGTTTCGTCCGAGGATCCATCGTCCACTACCTGAATCTTTATTTCCGCTCCCGCAATTTTCTTTTTAGCGATGTCTCGGATGACCGACCCGATTTTCTTAGCTTCGTTGTAAGCAGGGATATTGACGATTATTTTCATCTTTTTAAATTATTTCTTAAATTAACTAATCTTCTTTTTTAACTCCCAGCATTAAATATTTCTGTTTGTCTTTCAAGCCGGAGACATTCTGGCCCTTCGCCTCTGACGGCTTAATTATGTCCAATCCTTCCACATCTTCCTTCTTGCCGGCAAAAGATTTTCCGGAAATTCTATCTTCCTGCTTCTTCTGTCCCTCACTCTTTGCCATTTCTATATTTTCCCCGAACGTTCTCTTCTGCTTATTCACCTCAGCCGGACCCTTAATTCCCGAGGCGTCGGCCACTTGTAAACCTCCCGTATCAATATGTTTGGAGGCAAAAGCCCTGCCTGCCACCTTATTCAAAAATTGCTGTCCCAGACTAATCTGAGCTCCGGGAGCTTGAAGCTCCTGAACATTGAATCGCCCTTTCATTTGAGCATTATCTACCACCTTAATGGCAAACTCTTTAGACATTTCCTTCTGGGAATTTTTAAAGGCTTCCGAAATAGCCTGCTTGGTATCTTCTCGCATATTGCCAATCTCTTTCATATAATCTCCCGTTATTTGTTTCAACATCTGTTTGCCCGCCTCATTAAATCCGACATATTCTCCCTTTTGGTTTCTCTCGGTAATACTTTGGGGGGATAGTTTCTTTAAGTCTTTTGCTTCAATTTTCGTAGTTTCTTGTGGTTTCTCCACCACTTCGAAGCGGCCCTTTTTATCGCTCCAGGAAGTAACGTTCAGACTGGGATCTTTCTTTGTTTCCCCAATCATTTTCAATTTCTCAGCAATCTCGGAACCTCTTTTTTCCCCAAAACTACTCTTGAGATAGCCGGCCAAAGCTTCCTTATTGTAAGCTTTACCCAATTTGTTATTAAAATATTCTCCCATATTACCTGTCCACGCCATTTTGTAAAGCTGAGCCTCCCTGTCTTCTTGATCTTTAGCCTTAAATTCCAAAATCTTATCGTTTCTTACTCCAATATCATTAAAAACTGCTCTCACTTTTTCTTGTGTATCTATCTGTTTATTAATTTCTCCGTTAAGTGTGCGGGCATCTTTCCAAAAACTGCCCGTTGGCTTTTGACTAGGCTCGAATTTCTTCCAAAGAGTTCTTAAAAATTCAGAAGGATTATTAGCACTGAGACTGGCGATTTTTCCGATTTGAGAAATATTGCCACCTAATTGACCGAGAGGAGCTCCTTGTCGGCGAGACTCCACTATTGAAAGGGCTCTGCCGACTGCCTGTGGATTAAGTAATGATTCCAAAGCTTTTTTTGTGGCCATCGACTGCTCTTTAAGGGCGGTTTTGAAGTTTCTCTGATCGCCCGCCAATTCACTTCTTGCCCCCGAGTTTCGCCCCATAGAAATATCCCTGCCCATAGCCCCTCCAGCAAAAGGACCCTTAAGATCGCTTTTTAGCTGAAGAGCTGGACCGGTCCATTTATTGATGGTTTTACCGACTCTAGTCCCTCCCAAAGCCGAACTTCCCGAATCAACCAACTTGGAAAGTACTTTAAGACTCTTCTCTCCCTTGGAAACACTTCTGAAATAACCGACTACCTGCATCGAACCGGCTACTGAAAGAGAGTGGGAAAGAAAAACACTTACCCAAAGCAAAACTACCAAAAACAAATAGTCCAAAAAGTTTCCCGGACTGGAAAAAATAATAAAAGCTTCATTGTTTTTGGTACCAATAACACTGTTGGAATAGATATCCATTTTTTTGGAAATGGAGACAGTCAAATAGAGAAAGAAAAATAGCAGTGGCCCGGAAAAAACATTACGAAGAAAAGCGTCCCACCATTTAATGCTGGCCACTCGAGTGTGGGGAAGTACATGCAAAGCAAAGGCTAGCGGAGACAAAGTAAAAAGAAACCAGAGACTAACTGTTCGAATAATAAGGAAGAGGGCCACCGAGAGGATAGTTATGCCTAGAATAAACATTAAGACTGAGGCTAAGATCAAGTTTACGTTTACTCGAGAAATAACTCGAGTAATATTTTCCTGCGCTAATTGCCCCGTCACTCCTTGGACATCGCTTAAATCTGAATTCTGCTGAAAAGACTCAATCAGTTTCGAATTATCTTGAAGGATTCGACCGATATCTACCATCTTTTCAGCAAAAATATTCGAACCCATAATAATATGAGAGAAGTCCAAAATAATACCGGC
>CAZRPR010000035.1:0-2497 GCA_964602125.1 uncultured Candidatus Saccharibacteria bacterium | reverse complement strand
GTCACCGCACTGCGAGTCCATTCTCCACCCTCCTTCAAAGGAATAACGCTTTCATTGGCTTGAAGAAGCTTTGGGGCAAATGAAAGTAAAAAAAACATAGCAGTCGCTAAAGCCAACCACTTAGAGCTTGATTTGAATTTTCGTTTTCTTTTCTGTTCCATTTAAATTCTTTGTTGTTCTGAGATAATTTTAAAACAGAGTTTTGTTAATTCAAAATAAATAAAATCTTGCCCGCCTCAAAAAAATATATAATGCTTGGTTTAAAGATTAAAAAATGATTGTTTGCGGGTATCGTATAGTGGCTATTATCCCAGCCTTCCAAGCTGGTGAGACGGGTTCGAATCCCGTTACCCGCTCAAATAAAGCAAAAAAATAAAAAACTTATTCTATGAAAACAAAAACTCTCTCCGATCTCAAAAATGATTTTCTTGAATATCTTGAAATAGAAAGAAATCGAGCCCCTAAGACGTTGAATAATTATAATCGTTATCTTGATCGTTTCGTCCGTTGGCTAAATGATTTTTTAAAAAAAGAGGAAAGCTCCGTAGAAGACTTAACGGAAGATTGTATTCGTAAGTATCGAATTTTTCTTAATCGAGTGGCGAAGGACAGTGAATCCGGCTTAAAGAAAATCACTCAAGACTATCATATCATTGCCTTGCGGGGTTTTTTGAAGTTCATTGCCAAGACGGGATTAGTTGTTCCGACGCCAGAAAGAATAGAGCTGGGCAAAACGGAACGTAAAGAAATTGAATTTTTGGAAAGGGAAGAAGTAGAAAGACTTTTAGCCTCACCCAAAGGCACCAACCTAGACAGCCTGAGAGACCGGGCCATTTTGGAAATTCTTTTTTCCTCCGGACTTAGAGTCTCAGAGCTGGCCGCCCTTAACCGAGAAAATTTCTCCTTGGAAAACAATGAATTTACTGTTACTGGCAAGGGGAACAAACGACGCGTCGTTTTTCTTTCTGAAGCGGCCCAGAAAGCCCTTTATATGTACTTGAAAAAAAGAACAGACACAGACGAAGCTCTTCTGATTCGCCATCACAAAACCAAAGATGATTCCAGTTTGAGACTAAGCGTCAGGACCGTCCAGCGAATTGTGAAGAAGCATAGCGTTAAGGCGGGTATAACTAAAAGTATTCATCCTCACACCCTGAGACATTCCTTCGCCACCGATTTGCTTCGAAACGGGGCTGATATTCGTTCCGTTCAAGCCTTACTGGGCCACAGTTCAATCAGCACCACCCAAATTTACACCCATGTTACCGATAAACATCTTAAGGAAATTCACGAAGAATTTCATCGTAAGCAAAAGAAGAATCAATAATTTGATTGCCAAGATTTTTTATTGATTTTACCCTCAAAGAGTGATTTTAAAAAACTAATTAAATAAAAAGAAGAATATGGCTTTTTACTCACTGAAAAAAGAAGATCCCGAGCAGACTAATGAGGCTTTAACCGATAATGTTTCCGGTTGGAAATCAAAGAAAAAAATCGCCCTCATTGTTTTAGCAATATTCTTTCTGGCCGGTGGCTTTATTTTCTACAAAACTTCCAGCTTTTTCAATAAAATGTCGACAGCCGACGGCAGTCTTTTGGGTGGACTTTTTAAAAGCGAGGATGATTTAAAGGGAATAGGGGACGGAAGAATTAATTTTTTACTTTTGGGAATGCGGGGAAGTAATATGCCAGGAGGCAGTTTGCTTTCAGACACTATCATGATCGTGAGTGTTAAGCCGGAGGACAATAAAATCGCCATGATTTCAATTCCTCGAGACTTGAACGCCGAAGTCCCCGGACATGGCACTCGAAAGATTAATTCAGCCACCAGCTTGGGAGCATCAGCGGGAGAGGGTAAGGGCATGGATTTAATGAAGCAAGTAATTGAAAACGTTTCCGGCCTGCCTATCCATTACGTGGCTACAGCTAATTTTCAAGCCCTCCGAGATATTGTTAACACCTTGGGTGGAGTGGTTGTTCGTCTGGACAAACCGTTTACCGAGACCGCTCAATTTGTCGAGGGCAATGAATGCGGTGGTATTTTTTCCTTACCGGCCGGCGATGTGAAATTAAATGGTGAGCAAGCTTTATGCTACTCTCGAGCCCGCTACAACACGAGTGATTTCGACCGAGCCCGAAGACAGCAGGATGTTTTAATGGCCATGAAGGAAAAAGCCCTCTCAACTGGCACTTTGACCGATTTTTCAAAAGTCAACGAGCTTTTTAATATTGTTGGCGAAAATGTTAAGACCACTATGGAGCCGTGGGAAATGCAAAAAATGTTTAGTGTCTATCAAAAATTAGATAATCCGGGCATAATTCATAAAGTTATCGACAACGGCAAGGACGGTCTTCTTTACTCAACCACGATGGATACGCCTGACGGTCCATCTTATGCCTTGCTTCCAAAGGGAGGAAATTTTGATCAGATCAGACAGCTTTGCGAAAAGATTTTTGACGAGGAGGCGGTTAAAAATATTGTTCCCGTTGACGCCAA
>CAZRPR010000034.1:0-7109 GCA_964602125.1 uncultured Candidatus Saccharibacteria bacterium | reverse complement strand
GAGAAAAACCTGAAAATAGCCTACAACGACGTTGATTACTGTCTAAAGCTCGGAAAAGCCGGTTATTTGATCGTTTACACCCCATACGCCAAACTCTATCACTATGAATCTTTGAGTCGAGGGGATGATGAGAAATTAAGAAAATTCGATCTTGAAAAACAGGCCCGTATAGTGGCTGAGAGAAAATATATGTTTGACAAATGGAGGGATTGGATAGAAAATGATCCCTATTATAATCCAAATTTAACGAGAAGAAGAGAAGATTTTTCTTTAAGAACGGAAAAGTTTCCGCCCAAAATGATATAGTAGAAAATAAAGGAGAGCGAAGCCGCCGAGAATTGAGAAATACATTAAGCGGTCTTTTTTGTGGTGTCTCCACCAAAAGTCCAAAACACTTGTTTCTTTGGGTGGTTTGTAGGCAATATCGTGAATAATTTCTTTGCCTTCGGCGTTTTGTTCCATGGGCGGACTGTAAACTAAATGAAAATTAAGTGGATCCTTACGGTCAAGAATAATATTTTTAATTAAACGAGCGTTGATGAGATACGGGGCGAAAGTGGGAACGTATTGATACTCTCCGCTAGTTAGAGTGTTGTGCCCAGTCTGTTGATAGAGATCTTTCATAGTTCGCGGGAAAACGCCGTATCGGGCGAGAACGCCGAGCATTTGAAAGGAAAAACTGAAAAATATTAAGACAATTAAGAGGAAGCGAAAGCTTTTTCGTTGCCATAAGCTATCTTTGAAAATCATAATCAGGGGTAGCATCCACATAAAAGATAGTGAGATCAAATATCTTGGTCCCCACGTTTCATCACTCCACCAATGGACTCGAGAGACAAAAAGAAGTAAACAAGCTGAATAAACAGCTACAAATAAGGCTTCTTTGGAGAATCGGCGATAAAATTTAATGAACAGAAAAGCGGAAAGAACAATGATGGGATTATAGATAAAAAAACTTTTTCCAAAACTGAAAAGTAGGCCGTAGAGACCAAAAATAAAGTTTTCACCGCCGAACAATTCATTTTGGAAGACATAAGGCGATTTAAAATAGCCACCGTAAGACACAAAATTTCCCAATAAATAGAGGGGTAGGATTACGATCAGGGGAGAAATAAAAAGTAGGCCGGATTGAAAAAATTGTTTAAACCAAGGTTTTTCTCGGGAAAAAAATATTAAAAACAAATAAAGAGCAAAGGCGGGAGCGGTAAAAAAATAATAAGATTTACCGAAAAACAGGCTAAAGAAGAAAAGACCGCTTAGTAAAATATTAATTTTTCTTTGATCCTTTCCGAATTTAAAAAGAAAAAGGGTGGATAGAGAAAGGAAGAGAACGGAGGTTGGTTCCATGCCGATTACGGCGTAAGGAAAGGCCATGGTGCCGAGTCCATAGACTAGGGCCAAATAGAAAGCCTGAGTATTCTTTATAAAAAGCAAAAACAGAAAGAAAATAACACCAACGGTCAAGGCGGTTATGAAAGGATTATATGATAGAGCAAAAAATTTAACGTATTCATCTTGTTGACCGTCAAAGAGGGTATTTATTTTTTCTCCCAAAAAAACAAAGGGGGTCTCTAAAATAATTTGTCCGTAACCACATCGACTAGCTTTGAATTCCCCCAAACGGATATTTTCTCTGATACGCAAATAAGTTTCGTCTTCATAGCCCTGAAAATCCACGTGTTGAAAAAAAAGATACGTAAGAAAAGAGAGGACCACTAAAAATAAAAATTGAAGTCTTTTTTTACTAATCATTTTGGAATATATTATTTTTCGGAAGCTATTTTTTGTCCCCAATAAGCTCCTCGGAGCAAAGTTTTCTCGTCCCAAGAGTTGGCCATCAATTGACCGCCGATAGAGAGTTTTTTGCCACCCAGCTCAGTGTTTCCGACAGGGAAAGAAATGGCGGGGATGCCGGCCAAGTTTGCCATAGTGGTAAAGGCGTCGGCCAGATACATTTTAATCGGGTCGTCCAAGCGTTCTCCTATCTTGAAGGGTAGATCGGGACTAGTGGGGGTGAAAATCAGAGGATATTGTTTGAAGATTTGAGCTAAATTCTTGCGAATGGCCATTCTTACGCGCTGGGCTTTGCCATAGTAAGCGTCGTAATAACCGGAAGAGAGGCAGAAAGTACCCATCACAATTCTTCTTTTAACTTCTTTGCCTAGTAGTTCACCTCGATTAAGACTGATGAAATCGCTCCAATTGGCTGATTTTTTAAGACTGTTTTTAACCACTTGACCGTAGCGGCTGGAATCAAAGCGGGCCATATTGCTACTAACTTCACTGGTGGTAATAATATAATAGCAGGCCACCGCTTCTTTGCCGAGAAAAGGAATTTCTATATTTTCGGTTTTGCCTCCCGCTTTTTCCCATTTTCTCAGGAAACTGAAAGAAGCTTCAGCAATAGCTGGATCTGATTTTTCAATAGAGTCTTTGTTGTAAGCTATTTTTAGTCCCTTCACTCCTTCTTCGAAATCTTGGCTAAAATCTTGTCCCGCTACTCCACTGGAGGTGGAATCGAAAGTGTCCGGTTCGGCAATAACATTCAAAACCTCGGCAATATCGGAGACGTTATTGGCCATAATTCCCACTTGATCAAGAGAAGAGGCCATGGCAATCAGCCCGTAGCGAGAAATACGACCGTAAGTCGGTTTCATGCCACAAATACCGCAAAAAGAGGCTGGGAGCCTAACTGACCCACCCGTATCCGATCCGATTGAATAAATACAAAGATTTTCGGCCACGGCCACTGCTCCGCCAGAGGAAGATCCTCCCGGAACTCTTTCTTTGTCTAGCGGATTAGGGCAAACACCGTAAGCTGAATTTTCGCCGGAACCTCCCATGGCAAACTCATCGCAGTTAGTCTTACCAAGGATGACCGCCCCGTTTTTCTTAAGGAGAGAGACGGAAGTGGCGTCGTAAGGAGGAATAAAATTATCTAAAATTTTAGAGGCGGCGGTAGTGCGGAGACCTCGAGTGCATAGAACGTCTTTGATGGAAGCGGGAGCTCCCTCAATGGAACCGATAGATTTACCTTTGGCTATCTTTTTATCAATTAACCCAGCTTTCTTAAGAGCCTCTGATTTGTTTAAGGTCAAATAAGTCAGACTTTTTGGGTCCACCTGCTCAATTCTTTCAAAGTATCCCTCTGTTATCTTAACGACCGACTCACCTTGTTTGATTTTTTCTCGAAAGTCTTTTAAAGTTAAATTTCTATCCATTTTTTTAAATTATCGCTTTAAATTTTAATTGCCGAACCAATTGATTTTACTAAAAGAAACAAATAAAAAGAAAACTAAAAATGCCGAAACGGCAAGATAAATAAATATCAGAGTAACGGCCTGTTTCTTCTCCGGGCTGTAACGCCAAAGATGATAAACAATGGCGGAACTTAGAAGGAAAAAAGAAAGTAAAACCAAGACTAGAATAATTATTCCAAGCATTTTTCGTTTTTTATTTATAATTAATAACTACCTTTTAATTTTAAATTAAGCAAAGGGCTATTAGTCGATAATCTTTTTTTCGCGAAGGAAATCGAAATTCAGCCGGTAGCCGAATTTTCGAAAACTCTCCATTACATTTTTAGTTTGGGTTAGGCGGTCGATTTTTTTTCGCAAAGCGTAAATTAAAAAACTTGAGGCTCGAAGATTTTTTATCATTCGTCGACCATAAAGATAGGCGCAGATTTCCTCTAATCGAACAAAGCGGTCTCGTGATCGAAAGAGTAGTCTCAAAATAATTTTCTCTTTAGTGGTAAAAGGAGAGGAAAAATCAGGAATCTTCTCTCCTCGCGAGCGAAGACTTTCTAATCGAGCCTCTACTTCTTTCCAAATTGCCGGCCAACCTTCTTTTCTTAGGATAAAAAAATCGTTTTTAGTGGCTAAATCAAAGGAGAAATCACGGGGAACAAAAAGTCCCCCCGTCAGAACGTGTTTTGAATAACGGTTTCCTAGTTGAACCAAACCTTTACGGTATCGAACGGGGATCTTATTTATTTCCCAGAGCCAAACTATTTTCCTTCCTTCCTCAGCAGAATCCCCATTAAAAGAAAAAGTCCCGTCGGGAGACGAGACTTGGGGGGAATGCGAGGGAGAAAAATTCTCCGACATACTTTTTTTGAAAAATCCTGATAAATAGGAAGAATAATTTATAACTGACGAGGATGATAAAAAACAAAAATCATCTTTAGAATTTAAATGCTTTCTAAAAACTGATTTGAAACAATCAGCAAATTTTTTACTACCGGTGAGCCAAAAACTCAACCTACACATAAAAATTTTTAAAATTTAAGTGAGTAAACACTTCAGAATAGACTAATTTTAAAACCTGTCAAATTTCTAGTTTTTAGGTCTTATCGAAGAATGATGATGAGCAATTTTCCAATTACCATGTTTGCTCTTTTGCCATAGAAAGGTGAAACGAGCTTCCACCATGCTTCGATTATCAGCAGGGCCAACTTCGAAGTTATACATTCCAGAGTGCAAGTAGCTATCTGGAGAAATCGTTTGCACCACGTCTTCAACTATTTGGCCGTTAGGATCTTTTTCTAAAAAGTGAGTAAAATAGTTTTCTGCGCCTTCAATACCCTTTTTAAAATCACCTGATACGGTGGGCAAAAATGTGTTGTCTTTGGTGTAGAGGCTTGCTACTCGATTGGAATCTTTTGATAGCAGAGCTTCGTTCCAAAGAGTAAAATTTTTCCGTGCTAATTTTTCCATTTCCTCAATTACCTCACTTTCTTGTTTCGAATTGTTTTTTTCGTAAAGAACTTCTTCCATGTTTGTTATTATAGTTAAAATTAGAATTTAGCAAGGGACAAGGGACAAAGAAATTAAAAGTTAAAAATGCAAAATTAAAAATTAAAAGTTGAAAATCTTCTGAAAACTTTGAACTTTTAACTTTAAACTTTTAACTCATCCTCTTTTCCCTCTTGCTCCTTGCAACTTGTACCTTGCACCTAGTTTCTTCTCCCTTTCTATTTGGCCCTTATTACTGTTTTCCCCACATAACTTTGCAAAACCTCCGGCACTTTGACGCTGCCGTCTTTTTGCTGATAGTTCTCTAGAATAGCGATCAAGGTTCGGGCGCTGGCCAAAGCGGTGTTATTAAGCAAATAAACGTATTTTTTCTCGCCGTTTTCACTATACTTCACGTTTAATCTGCGGGCCTGCCAATCAACAAAATTACTGGCCGAGCCGGTTTCGCCGTAGCGATCGAGTCCCGGCATCCAAGCTTCCAAATCGAAAGCCCGATATTTGCCGGCGCTCATATCTCCCGTACAAATTTGAAGCTTACGGTAGGGCAATCCTAAATCTCGGTGTAATTCCTCCGAAATTCCAACCATCTCTGCTTGAAGTTCCTTCGCCTTGTCTAAATCCGCCGGACAAACAGCCACTTGCTCCACTTTCATAAACTCGTGGACTCGATAAATTCCTTTAGTGTCTTTGCCGTAACTGCCAATTTCACTACGATAACATTGACTAAATCCACAGACCTTGATAGGCAATTTTTCAATTGGCAAAGTCTCATCGGAAAAATAGGCGAGAAGCGTTGGCTCCGCCGTCCCTATCAAAAACTTTTTCTCTTTGGAAACTTCTCCCGTTGCCTCCTTGCCGGAAGTGGCCAACTGATAAATCTCATCAACGGTCGGATCGTATTCCAAGCCCTTGAAATAACCACTGCCGAAAAGCGAAAAACCCTTCACCAGAGTCGGCGGTATAAAAGGAGTGTAGCCTCGGGCAATCATCTTTTGCAAAGCCAAAAACATCACACCCATCACCAGTGTCACCGCCTCATTTTTCAAGTAATACCCTCGATAGCCGGCCACCTTAGTTCCTTTTTGCAAATCCAGCAAATCCAATTTTTCTCCCAATTCAATGTGAGTCAGGGGTTTAAAGTCAAACTCTGGTTTTTCTCCCCAAGTCGAAACCTCCACGTTTCCGTCAGAGTCTTTGCCGACAGGAGTGTCCTCCGAAGGCACGGTCGGTACTTTCGCCATTAGGAAATCAAACTCTTCCTTCACTGATCCGAATTTTTCCTCCAATTGAGCGATTTTCTCCTTTATTTTTTTACCTTCTTCGGTAATTACCTCCCGCTCTTTTTCTCCCGCGTCTTTCATTTTTTCCCCATTTTTCTTTCTTTCGGCTCGTGCATTCTCGATTAAACCGATCAGACCCTTCCGCTCACCGTCAACGGCGACCAAGCGATCCAAATCGACTTCTATATTCTTGTTTTTAGCGGCCAGCTTTACCGCTTCCAAATTATCTTTGATGTAATTTATGTCCAACATAAATCAAATTATTTAGGATTACTGCTATTATTTATGCCTAAAGAATATTATTTTTGCAAAAAAACAAAAAATCCCGAAAAAACCCAAATTAAATTATCTACATATTTTGTCCTTTCCATATTTTTCCTTTAAAATAAAACAGGTAAAAAGTTCATAAAGTTCATAAAGTTCATAAAGTTCATAAAGGGTTATGCGGGAGTCTTTTCAACTTTAAAAACTTGATAAACTTTACAAACTAATTTAATACAAAAAACCCCAGTATGATCAGCGGAAAAAGAGGGTTCGCATTTCTTCCGGTCTTAATTATTTTAGCCTCTGTTCTCATAGGAGCAGGGTCGGTTTTGGTTTTACGAGATAAAATACAGGAACAAGGAAAAAGGTACAAGGAACAAGAGGAAACAGGATCATTTTCCTCCCTTCAGATGAAGGGAGGTGGCGAGGAGTCAGACGACGAGACGGAGGGTTCTGAAAACAAAAATAATGCGAATAATAATTCCTCAAACCCCTCCCCCTTCGGGTACTCCCCTTCATCTGAAGGGGAGAAAACTACGAACAACAATAGTAATTCTTCCCCCTCTTCCCTTGCTCCTTTCTCCTTGTCCCTTGATCCTTCCCAATCGATTTACCTCGAGGCGGACAATGACGGAAAGGACGAATTGAACATGGGTAAAACCCTCAAAATCAAGGGAGGAGAAGGCATCAAAACCTCTCTGGATAATAATGTTATTACCATATCCAGTACGGGCGAATTGAATACGGGAGTGGAATATGTTGCCGGCACCGGCATTAACATCGAAAACAGCGTTATTTCTGTCACCGA
>CAZRPR010000033.1:4726-7372 GCA_964602125.1 uncultured Candidatus Saccharibacteria bacterium | reverse complement strand
AAATAGCTGATTCAATTTTGGGTGGTGTTCCCCAAGTGCAAGTTCCTTGGAGCATCCCCTTGACGGTGCCTTCACAATCACTGCCCTTTTGATTGCCTAAGCCCTCAAAGAGAAAGCGAATGCCAAATTCGAGGTTTTGTTTACCTACCGCTCCGGCATTATCCAAAGCACCGATAGCCAAAGCTCCGGCCGGGACGCTAGCCAAAGTTGCCGCCGTTCCCACTGAAGAAAAATTGGAAAATTCTTCCAAGGATTTACTATAAAAATTTTCCCACGCTTTTTTATTAACGTATTCTATGTCTCCCAGAAGGGTCTGGAGATCACTAACAAAGTGACTCCCCATACTCTGCATTCCGTAAGAATGGCCTTGAAAAATAAATTTCAGTTTTTCCGGCACTTGATTCTGAGCTTGTCTGGAATGAGGTTCTTGATATTGGTCGGGGGCTTGAGCGGGAACTTGGCCGACGTTCATACCTCCCGATTCTTGAAAAAGACCGCCGTTCGGCTGTAAAGCGAAAACCGAATTGCTTGAAATAAGGCTTAAAAAGATTCCCAAAATTGAAAAAAAACAAATTTTTTTGAGCATCATAAATAATTTATTTATTTTTAATTTTCTCCACTTCCTCTAAAAACTTTTTTATTTCTGCCTCCACTCTCTCAGCTCGACCGGCCGAAACAAAGGCTTTGAAATAATCTTCCTCCTGAATGTTTTTCAAAACAATATTCATGGCACCGGTAATCCTAAGCACTCTCACGTGTAAGTCCTTCAGTCCAAGCGGAATGGCTATTCCCGCCACTTCATCTTCCGCCAAAGACATTTCCTGTTTCCAAATAGCTATTTTTCCCCAATCAAGGTCACTGCTGCTCATCTTGTAAATTTCCGCTATCATCTCCCTGATGCCATCTTCTATGTTTTGGTCTTCTCTCACCAAACTGTGTTTTCTAAAAATAGACTTAACTTCCGCCAAATAATTAATTGAGGACATTTCTCCCTCACGAATATTAATCTTACTGTCAGGCACATTAAAGGCGAAATTTAGCCCCGTATCCGTTAGCATGCTTTCAATAAATTCAGCCACTTCCTGCTCCACTTTGGCTTTTTTATCCGCATCCAACTGCTCAAAGGCTACTGTCTGTAAATTATACTTAGCTACTATCTCATCTGTCTTTAACATGGTTCGTTCGGTGTAATTTAGTTTGGATAGAGCTTCTGAATCACTCGCTGTTCCACCGGCGTTATCATTTTTCGCTACCCCGGAAGCGACATTGGGATTGACTAAAACCGCATTTTGACTATTGGTATTTGAATTTGAATTACTGTTGGTGTTTGCGTTACTATTGGTGTTAACATTAGCATTTGAATTGGTATTGGCAGCTGCGATAGAAATACTTTTTGGATCTTCCGCCATTTTTTTCATTGGATCATAACCGCTTTTAACTTCAATACCGTCTAAAATCTTGTCTCCGTCCGTGTCAGGATTATTTTCATCCGTGCCTAGCTTCTTTTCCTCCTCATTAGTCAAACCGTCCTGATCCTTATCTTCTTTCTGTGAAAAAGAACTCCAGATTGAATTTGGAGTCGCCTTTTCTTTGGAAGAGGAAATACTCCCACTCAAAACCCAGAAGGATAGACCGAAAATCAAGAGAAAAACAAGGTATTTTAATTTTCGTGACATTTTTTTGTATTTAATCAACTTCGGTCCGAGGGGAGGGATTTGAACCCCCGTAGGGACAAGCCCGACAGATTTACAGTCTGTTGCAATTGACCACTCTGCCACCCTCGGAAAAGAAACCATAAACTTAAAGATTCTATCTTCTAATCCAAGTTAGCAGAAAATAATTAAAAAGCAAATTTAGAACTTCTTTGCTACCAGCCAGAAGATTGCTCCTCCCAAAAAAGCCGTCAAAAGTTGAGGCCAAGCGAAAACTAAAGCCAGGGAAGCCTTGGGCAAAATTAATAAAGCCGGCAGAACGATGAGCATCGCCTTGGCAAAAGAGGCAAAGAATATTCCCCTCTTAATTTTCTCTCGAAACGCATTGGCCACCAAAATCAAAGCTAAATTACCCAGGATAATAAAGGGGATAAGGGCGATAGTCTGTGGAGGTAACATTCCACGAGAAAGAGCGATTAGAGAGGGCAGAAAGGCTACCAAAAAAGCGTTACCGACTCCCGCTCGAATGGCTAACCAGAAAAGTCCGGCGTTAACCACTGGTCCAACTATCCATTGATTACCGGCTGTGTGGGCAAGTAAAACCGGCGCTAGCAATGTCAGAAACATCACAATTCCCGTTTCCGCTAAAGCTTTCGTTTTGAAATTGACCCAAGAGAATTTTTCCAGCACAGCGACTTTTGTTTGATTTTTGTTTGACATAGTTTGGAAATTAGAAATTATAAATTTTAAATTTTTTTCCTCACACACCCCACCCTCACTACCGTTCGGGCACCCCTCTCAAGAGGGGATTTATAAAAAATTTTTGATATTCCCCTCTCGAGAGGGGTGGCTGAGGAGCGGAGCGACGAAGTCGGGGTGTGTCATCATCTTCTTCTTTTAACTTTAAACTTTGAACTTTGAACTTTTTTTCCCTATCTTTCGATTTCCTGTTTTTTACTACTTTTTGGTTTGAAAATATTATCAATCAAAAAAT
>CAZRPR010000033.1:0-4626 GCA_964602125.1 uncultured Candidatus Saccharibacteria bacterium | reverse complement strand
TCGATTTCCTGTTTTTTACTACTTTTTGGTTTGAAAATATTATCAATCAAAAAATTAAAAAGCTTTCTGGCTTTTTCTGAATTGTCCTGCTCGTAATTACATACAAAAACATCCAGACTGGTATATTTTTCTTCAGCCCAGCTGTGAAGACTGATATGTGACTCGGAAAGACAGACCACTGCCGTCAAAGCATTGGGACTAAAAAAATGATAGTAATTTCCTAGTTCCTTTAGGCCAACTTCGTCGATTTTTTGGCTGATCTGTTTCTTTAACTCCTCCATGCCTTGCTCTGATCCGAGGAGGGGAGAAAACTCACAGTCGTAAAGATCACCAATGAGGTGAATTCCGGTGTTCATTTTCTTTTTTTCATCTAAAAATTAATTAAGAACAACGTGTCCTTTTCGCGTTGATTTTTATTCTAAAGATAAAATTAAAAAACACAAATTTTTACTTCACCGGCAAGTCACTTTCCACTGCCACACCGGAGGAATTTTGTTTAATAGAAACCCCTCTCAGTCTTTCCGTTATTTCTTTTTCAATCTCTTCTCTGTTAGTTCCATATTTATTTCTTGAATATTCAAAGACTGCCTTCGCTCTTTCGGGATTACCTGCCTCCGGTCTGAAAGTCTGTAGGCTAAAAGGATTTTCCGTTTGCCCTCGAACTAAAAGCTTCACGTAAGCGTTGAAATTATCCAAGTTCATCAAGTCGTAAGAGTTAAAGACGGGTTCAAATTGTTTACCCACCTCTTCCGCGTCAGCCGATCCCACCCGAAAGGAGACCATCGATCCGACATTACCAAAAACCGAATCACGAATTTTTTCCGATAGTTGCTTGATAAATTGATGAGAGATAGTCAAGTTCAGACGATATTTCCTCGCCTCTGAGAGAATAGTGGCAATAGAATCCGTGGTGAAACTGTGAAACTCATCAATGTATAGATAGAAATCTTTTCGCTCCTCTTCCGGCATATCCACTCGCCCCATGGCCGCAATCAAAATCTTCCCGACCATCACCATGCCGAGCAAATAGGCATTCAACTCACCAATCGCCCCCTTGCTCAAATTCATCAGAATAATTTTTTGACCGTCCATCGCCTCTCTCAAATTAAAAGACGATTTTTGCTGAGCAATAATAGGTCGCATTACTTCATTAGAAATGAATGATGTTAGTTTACTCGTAATGTAAGGGGCCATATTAGCCAACGACGCTTCGCCACCCGCCTTCTCCGCTTCTTTGGTCCAAAAATCAACTACTATCGGGTCCTTGCAATTTTTCAACTTCAGGTGGCGAAATTCAGTGTCAACTAGCACTCGCGAGATTTCCAACAGAGTCGAACCGGATTCCGGATGAGCCATCACCAAAAGCATGGCGTTTCGCATATACTGCTCGAACATCGGCCCACCCACCTGACGCATGTCGTACAATTTGTCAAAAATATCAATCATTTCATTGATAATAAAAGTCTTCTGCTCCGGCTTATGAAACTCCAGCAAATTCAAAGCTAACGGCCTTTCCGTATCGCCCGGATCAAAAAGAATAACGTCCTTAACTCTCTCCTCCGGCACAAAGGACAGCACTTTCTCAACCAAATCGCCGTGAGGATCAATCAAACACACTCCCTTACCTTCTTCGATATCCTGACGAATCATATTGGCAATAAGGGACGATTTTCCAGTCCCGGTCTGACCGATCAGGTAGAGATGTCTCCGCCGATCTTCCTCCGCCAACTTAATAATTTTTTCCTGGTCCCGATAAGTATTTTTCCCCAAAACCACCCCCGAAGAAGAAATATCAGTGGGGCAGGGCGCTTTACGAGAACGATTCACCACAATTCGAGGGGCCGCTTTTTTCAAATTAATGCCAAAGTGGAAAAGACTGGTCAGCTCCTCACCTGAAAGGGTGAAGGCCGAATAAATTTCAAAAAGTCGATGCGTAAACTGTCGAACAAATTTCTTCGATTTGGTACATTTTTGAGCCTTTAACTGATTGCCCATGGGGTTATTCAGTTGAGAGAAAGATTCCTCAATGTGATTAAGGATTTTATCCGCTCTTTCTTTAGTTTTGGCCGATGCTATTAGCCTTATATTGACCTTAAAACCATTTTTTTTCGCCTTATTTTCGATCATTTCGATTACTTTTTCTTCTCCCGCCGTAAGCGATCGGCGGCCTTCAGTTTCCTCTTTTTTCTGATTTTCGGGGGAGGGAGAGGAGAAAAAATTACTTGCGATACCTAAAAAGGATTTATCCTGTTTGGCTTCCGCCTCCTCCAACGTTTTACCTTGCTTCATTTCTCGAGCAATAGACAATCCAGCCTTCTCTCCTCTTGGATCGTTGGGGCAAACGATTATTTGAATAGAGGCCCCTTCCTGTTTGGGGTCAAGCTGTCCCATAGAGTTGGTCAGATTATTTAAAGGATCACTTTCAAGCTCAGCGTAAGTTTTTAGGGATAGATAATCTTTTTTCTTCAAATTGAGATACGACCCGGCCACCTCCCCTTTGGGCACGAAAATATTGTAGCCTTGGCTTTCTTCCACTGTTACGAAGGGAAAAAAACTGTGAATTTGTTTTTGGACCAGCTCCTTGTTTTCTCGAGGCACAAAAAGATAGAAAGCAATGCCTTCCCGATTAAAAGGTACGGCCATTTCCAAAGTAAAATACGGGTAGCCCAACCATCTTTGCCACAAATTTTTCGGTCGAAGACTGACCAGGGAGGCAAAAAGCTGCTCCATGACGGCAATTTTCTCTCGATCAAAGCCGGCAGCACCTCCGTCAGTGCCACTCGCTCGGCCGTCGCTTCCCTCGCCCATTAAAGGCATATCCACCCTCAAAGTAACCAGTTGAAAAGAAAAATTTTGAAGCATTCTCTTTTTTAGATAAACAAAAATTATCATTCCCAAAGCAAAAATGGCCACTAATAGAAATAGGGCGATTGGAAAAACAGACACCTCGCTCCCATTTTGGTATAGATCGGCGTAAAAGTTTTCCGGTTTTTCTTTAGTAACTTGAGCCGTGGTTTGGCCTTGAATCATTTATTTTTTATTTTTTATTTAAAAATAGATTTCAACTCTTTATTTTCCCATGCCTAGAATTCCAAAGATAAGTCCCGCCACTCCAACTACGCCTGAAAGAATCCACATTCTCATCACAATCTTACTCTCCGGCCAACCCATCGCCTGCAGGTGATGATGGAAAGGAGCGGATAGAAAAACTTTCTTACCGAATAGTTTTTTCGAAGAAAGCTGGATGATGACCGAAATTGATTCCACTAAATAGATAAAACAAACGATAGGCAAAACAAAAACCGAATCGGTAATTAAAGCAATCACGCCCAGGACTGTTCCCAGGGCAATCGCACCGGTATCTCCCATAAAAAATCTGGCCGGATGAACATTAAACCACAGAAAAGCTAACAAACCCCCGACAATGACAGCGCAAAACCCGGCTAAGTCTACTCGACCCTGAACAAAAGAAATCACTCCAAAGACCGAAAAAGCGGTCAGTAAAACTCCGCCGTTAAGACCGTCCAGACCGTCAGTTTCATTAGAAGAAATAGCGGTGGAAAGAATAATGAAGATAAAAAATGGAATATACCACCAACCTAAGAAAAAATCACCTAAGCCGGGAATGTGAATGGTGCTGAATTCTAATTTGTAGTAAAACCACAAACTGCCTAGCAACGCTACCAGAAAAAGCCACCAGAATCGATACAGGAAACGCACTCCGCCACCTTTGTTGGTGCCGGTCCCTTTCGTACTTTTTATGTCATCCACCACGCCCAGGATACCCGTAGACACCAAGGCGAAAAGCGGTAACCAAGTTTGGGAGCGACTTAGAAAATCAATTTCCTGCCAGATACCTCCAAACAGATTATTCATCCCCTTAAAAAACAGAGCTAAAACCAAAACCGTAATCCAGACTAAGAGTCCGCCCATAAGCGGAGTACCCGCCTTGGCTTTATGTAAATTGAAAAAAATGGGAGCGTTCTTGCCGTCCACCGACTTTTCCTTTATTTTGGCCTTTACTCCATATTTATAAAGAAAGTGAGTCAAAACGGGCGTCCAAGCCATCGCAAAGACAAAAGCCAAAAGCGACAAAGCGAAAACTTTGATGATATCTCGATAAAGAGGAACGCTTTGAATGTCTGCAAATTCCATTTAGATTTTTTTTACTTTAATTAGATTATTTTTCTTTTCCGGAACAACAGCCAGAAGCTCTTCTTTATTTGGAAATGGATCTATCACGTCCTCTCGAAAAACATTTTTCTTGGTTAGCTGAGGATAATCTTTTTCCTCCTTGGAAAGCTGACCTGCATCATTCTGCCGATTTTTCTTTTCAGTTTCATCAATTATTTTAACAAAATCAACTATTTTTGAAAGGTCGGAAACCAAACCTGCTTCTTCCTTTTCGGTAAGATTGATATGGGCCAAATCAATTGATTTTTTCAGTTGTGCCTTTAAAGATGTCATCGGATTTTCTTAAAAATAATTCCATTATCAAAATTTCTTGCTTGTTGCTATTCTTTCCTATTTTTTTAAAAAAAGCTACTTGCCTACCGACAGGTAGGTTTTTTATTTCAAAAAATAAAAAAAAGTGCCATAAATAGATAAAGAAGATTTTAATTAAGT
>CAZRPR010000032.1:6374-7536 GCA_964602125.1 uncultured Candidatus Saccharibacteria bacterium | reverse complement strand
GCTAACGCCGGTGGCGTTCCCTTTTTGGTTATAGGCGACAAATACTTTATCGGTTATGCTGAGGGAGCAACTTCTGAAGAGATCTTAAAAAAGCTCGAAGAGTGTACGAAAAACAGTTGTCCAGACAGAATAGGAAGCATTATTGCCTTGGAAAAATCATCGGAAAATCAGAAGCCGGCAGAGAAAAAAGCTGAACCGAAAGAGACTCAATCAAAAGAAAAGATTATCAAAATTCCCTTCTGGGGCGAAGTTGATATTTATAAGTTCTCCTTGCCGGTGCTAACCATAGTGATTGGCATGCTGGACGGATTTAATCCTTGTGCCATGTGGATTTTGCTTTTCTTGATCAGTTTACTTTTACGAATCGAGGACAAAAAAAGAAGGTGGATCCTAGGCTCCGCCTTTATCGTTACCTCTTCCGCCGTTTACTTTATTTTTATGGCCGCTTGGCTAAACCTGATTTTGTTTTTAGGTTTTATTGTTTGGATTAGACTGCTCATCGGTCTAGTGGCTATATTCGGTGGAGGCTATAACCTGAAAGAATTTATTTTCGACAAAAAGAGTGGCTGCAAAGTGACCAAAGAAGAAAAACGCAAAAAGATTTTCCAGAAACTCAAAGCGATTATTGAACAAAAGAGTTTTTGGCTGGCCCTCGGAGGCATTATTATTCTGGCCTTTCTAGTCAATTTAGTTGAGTTGCTCTGCTCCGCTGGATTGCCCGCTATCTACACTCAAGTTTTAGCCTTGAACAACCTGGCTACTTGGCAATATTATTTGTATATCTTGGTTTATATTTTCTTTTTCATGCTGGACGACCTGTTCGTCTTTTTTATCGCCATGGCCACCCTGGAAATGACAGGGGTAACCACTAAGTACACCCGCTATTCCAAGCTAATCGGCGGTATCATTATGCTAATCATCGGTCTACTCTTCCTCTTCAAACCCGAATGGCTAATGTTCGGCTAGGATTGGGTTCGAATCCCCCTTAATCAAGAAATTAAAAAACACGACAAAAGCCGTGTTTTTTTAATTTGTGGACTCGAGGGGATTCGAACCCCTGACCTCCGCGATGCAAACGCGGCGCTCTACCAACTAAGCTACGAGCCCTAGGAGCCCCGAGTTTTATTTCGGTGGGCCTGGTTGGATTTGAACCAACGACTTA
>CAZRPR010000032.1:0-6274 GCA_964602125.1 uncultured Candidatus Saccharibacteria bacterium | reverse complement strand
CCATTACCCCTTATTCTTAATTCAAAAAAAAGAAAAAAGCCAATTATTTAGTCTCCCCCAACAGCTTCATCGCTTTTTTATAAATCTCGGTCGGTGTAATTTTGACTTTGATAAAACATTCATCCGCTCCCGCTTTTTCCATCTCCTTAACTTCTGAATCAAGAGCCGTGTTGGAAAGGACTAAAACCTTCGGGAAACCTTTTTCTTTTTTAATTTGCTCTATGCTCTTAAGCATCTCCAATCCGTTCATGGCAGGCATGGAAACGTCAAGCAAGACTACATCAAAATGCTCTCCCTGAATTCTCTTCAAGCCCCAAGCTCCGTTTTCCGCTTTTTCTACCGAGAAGCCTTCGCTTTCAAATTTAAAACCGTAAATTTCTAACAGATCTTGATCGTCGTCAATAATAAGCACTTTCTTTTTGGTTTGCATACAAAAAATTAATTAAATTATTTTTTATTTTAATAAATCTTGAATAACTAATAGTAATTTCTGAGGAGTGTAATCGGCTTTTATCAAAAACCCGTCCGCTCCCAAATCGAAAGCTTCTTTTTCCTTGTCGGGGTCTTGATTGTTACTAAAAATAAGCACTTTGGTTTTTCCCTTCTCTCCACCCAGCCGACGTAAAATCTCAATACCACTCACGTTAATAAGTAAATCCAGAAGCACTAAATCCGGCTGTTCTTGTTTAATCCTGTCCGCCATTTTTTCTCCATCAGAAATCACCTCAAAAGAGAAACCTTCTTTTTCCATCTTTCTTTTGTAGATATCCGCAATCATCTCATCATCTTCCAACATCAAAATTCTTTTTCCGACTGTCATTTTTTTGGTTTTAGAGAATAAAAAAACTAAATCTGGTAACGAATAAATTTACCGACCTGAATATTTTCTCCCAATTTAGAAACGTTTTCGTTGATTAAATCACTCACTTTTTTGGTGGGATCTTTAACAAAATTTTGGCTCAAAAGAGCGTTCTCTTCCTTGAATTTAGTTATTTTTCCTGCCATGGCTTTTTCTATGATATCGGCCGGTTTGCCTGATTTTTCCAGTTGCTCTTGATAAATACTCTTTTCTTGCTCAATTTCGCTTTCATCAATTTCCTCCGGCTTGATTGCCTTAGGCGAAGAAGCTACTATTTGCATGGCTAGATCGCGACCCAAAGTTTCAAATTCGGGATTTTTGGCTACAAAGTCAGTTTCGCAATAAAGCTCCACCATGGCTCCGATTTTTTTGTTGCTGTGAATGTAATAAGCAATAATGCCTTCTTTGGTCTCTCTTTCCAGTTTTCGATTAGCGGTTTCGATTCCTTTTTTTCTTAGCACAATTACCGCCTTTTCAAGATCTCCACCTGCCTCTTCCAGGGCTTCTTTACATTTGGCGATACTAACCGCCGTTTTTTCACGCAGTTCTTTTATTTGGTCTAAGCTGATAGTCATTTTTTTGATTTAATAATTTAAATTAAAGAATTATTTTTTATTTTCCAAAATTTCTCGAACAATATAGCGAGTGAGCAAGGTGATTGAGCCGACCGCATCATCATTAGCAGGAATAGGAAATTCCATCCCTTCCGGATTGACATTGGTATCAGCTAAGGCAATGATTTTGACTCCCGCCGCCATTGCCTCTTTGAGAGCATTTTTTTCCTCCTTGGCTCCAATGATAAAAATGGCTTCCGGCAGTTTCTTCATTTCTTTAATGCCGCCCATATTCTTGTTAAAGTCTGCAATCTGTTTTCTAAAATGGATGCGTTCTTTTTTGGTGTAAGTGCCTAGCTTTTCCTCTTTCTCCTGAGTTTCCAATTCGGAAAGTTTTTGAATTCGCTTTGAGATGGTGGCAAAATTAGTAAAAGTACCGCCTAACCAACGTTCCGTCACGTAAGGCATACCTGTTAATTCAGCCGCTTCTCTGACTAATTTTCTAGCCTGTTTTTTTGTGCCGACAAAAACGATTTTTCCGCCACTGGCAGCAATTTTTTTCACCTCATCCAAAGCTAATTTGAATTTCTCTAAGGATTTTTGGAGGTCGATTATGTGGACTCCGCCTCTTTCTCCGTAGATAAAGCTTTTCATTTTTGGATCCCAGCGTCCTTTTTGGTGACCAAAATGAACTCCCGCCTTGAGCATTTCTTCCAGCTCAGGTTCTCTTTTTTCCGGTAAAGGCAAAATCCGGCTTTTTTCCGGAGCCTTTTCTTCAACTGGAGCAACGGTTTCGGACAAAACCGCTTCTTTTTTCTCGATTGTTTCTTCTTGCATGATAGTTATTCCCTTATTAATTAAGCCTCTGCGTTTTTTCGACAACAAGAAAGATAAAGATCTTGTTACCGAGGGATTTGAGTTAAACGCATGTGAGTTAAAGTAAAACTGCCTTATTTTTAGTGCAAAACAACAAAAAAGTCAAAAACTTAAATTTTTGCCCTAGCAGTAAAAACCACTCCCGACAAATGATCCACTTCGTGCTGAATTGCCCTTGCGAAAAGCCCATTAGCTTTTTTAATTTTCTTCTTGCCGGAAATGTCTTGATATTCAACCACTATTTCTCTCGGCCTTGGCACCTGAAGGAAAATGTCGGGAAAAGAAAGACAGCCCTCCTCCATCGTCTCTTTATCTAAAGAATGTTCTACTATTTTAGGGTTACATAGAGCGTTCACTTTGCCTCGGTTTTTAATGATACAAACCGCCTTGGAAGAGTTTATTTGCGGAGCAGCTAATCCCAATCCATCCGATTTTTCCATTATTTCTTTCATTGTTTCCACTAATAAAACAAGACTTTGGTCAAAGTCTTTAATTTTTTCAGTTTTTTTGAAAAGCACTTCGGAATTTTCATCCCGAAAAGTTACAATCTTATCTGTCATAAGAACAATTAAGGTAAAAATGTTTTGAGCCAATCTATCGATTTTTTGCCCGATCCATCGAAGAAGCCAAAAAACTTATCGGAGATAGCTTTAACGGTCGCATTAGAAACCACACTGCCTCCACCGCCGGCACGATTTTCATCATTTTCCCAAAGAATTAGCCCGACAGCCGTGGCCCAGCTTGGATCTTCTAGTGATTCGCTAATCCCTCCTAGTCTGACAGGAAAACCCACTTGGGCGGGCAATTTCATTACTTTCTTGGCTAGTTCAGCTACTGAAGCCAACTTGGATCCTCCGCCCACAAGAACGATTCCTGCCGGTAGCATGCCTGCCTTTTTTATTCGATGCAACTCCTTATTAGCTAAATTAAAAATTTCTTCCATTCTTGCCTCAACAATTTCCGCTATTTCTCTCGCTTTGATTATGCCTTCTTCATTCTTGCTAATTTTTGAGAGGTTAATTTCTTTCTTGGGAGAGATATCTTGCGGTGAAGCGGAACCGTACTCAACTTTGACTTTTTCTGCCACTTCAATGGAAGTTTTCAGTCCGATAGCAATATCGTTAGTAATGTGTCCCGCTCCAATTGGTAAAACTGCCGTGTAGACCAGCTGATCATCCTCAAAAACGGAAATTCCCGTCGTCCCCACTCCAATGTCAATTACGGCCACCCCCAATTCTTTCTGTCGGCGGTTAAGAGACGACTCGGCAGCGGCCAAGGGAGCAGCTACCAAGCCTTCAATGGCGATGCCGGCCTGATCAATACACTTACTTAAATTTTTAATAAAAGGTGTTGAGCCGGTAACAATCAAAGTGTCGGCGTCGAGACGACCACCGTTCATTCCGACCGGATCTCTGATTTCCGATTGATTATCAATACTAAAATAACGAGGAATAACGTGCAGGATTTCTCGATTGGGAGAATTTTCCGGCGAAACAGTCGATTCGGCATTACTTAAAACTCTATCTACATCTTCCTGACTAATTTCACCATTAGCTCGACTGACCGCCACCATACTTTTTGCCACCTTGACCGCTAAATGTGAACCGTCTATATTAACCAAGGCTCTTTCCACCGGTACCCCGGCAATTCCTTCAACGATACTGGCCGCCTTGGCGATAGCTTTAGTCGTTTCCTCAATATCCACGACTACCCCCTTGCGAAGACCATGGCAAGGCACTTTGGCGCTACCCAAAACTCTCCAACCGTTTTCTTCGGCGGAGGCGATGACTATTCTTACCTGGCTTGATCCTACATCCAGACCAACTTTAATGTTATTTCTTCTCATTTTTGTTTTCCGATTTGCCGAATTATTTTTAATTTTAAACTAATTTTAAAAGGCTTTTTAGGAAAAAGCAAAAAATAACTTTTTTTATTTTTTGTTTTAAAGTATAGTTTCAAAGAAAGTTACTGATAATATTTTCTTTTTTATTAATTTTGAAGTGAAAAAATGCCCGCCATTAAACCCAAAAATAATCCCCCAAAAGATATTTTACCCCAAAAGATATTTTCTTTGGGCAAAAAATTAGCCACTCATGGTTTTAAAACCTTTCTGGTCGGCGGAGGCGTGAGGGATTTGTTTTTGAGAAAAACAGTGAGTGATTGGGATTTGACTACCGAAGCTAAGCCGGAGGAAATAATGGCTCTTTTTAAGGACAGTTTTTACGAAAACACTTTCGGCACCGTCGGCATTAAGCTAAAGGCGGGTTCAAAAACGGAAGAAGTGGTCGAAGTTACCACCTTCCGTAAAGAAGGAAGGTATGGAGACTACCGCCACCCCGAAGACGTTTCTTTCACTAAAAACATTGAAGAAGATTTGGAAAGAAGAGATTTCACTCTAAACGCTCTAGCCCTTGATTTTGCCGAAATTCCGACAACCAAAGAAAAAAGAGAAAAATTTTTCGACTCTCTACTGAAAAATATCCCCTGCCAAAAAATAAATATTCCCTTTGAAGACACCCTTAAGGAGAGAAAAGTCAACTTAGGTCCAGGCATTGAGGGAGAAAAGGGGAATATTTTAAATATGGATTTCGTGCCCGAACTGGGCTTTGGCCAGTATCCGAATTTTGAAATAAAAAAGATTAGTTTGGGCCAAGAGGTACCTTCGAAAATTCTCATCGACCTTTTCGGCGGGATGAAAGACTTAGAGGCAGGCTTAATTCGCACTTGCGGAGATCCGGACGTTCGTTTCAAGGAAGACGCTCTGCGCCTGATCAGAGCGGTGCGTTTCGCTACAGAGCTTGGCTTTAAGATTGAAAAAAAGACCGCTCTTTCTATTTGTAAAAACGCCCACTTGATTGAAAAAGTTTCCGCTGAGAGAATAAGAGACGAGCTGACTAAAATTATGCTCTCTCCTTGGCCGGCAGAAGGTATTGTCCTACTTCAAAAGCTTGGCCTACTGCAAAAAATAATGCCTGAAATCAGTCAAGGCATTGGCGTTAGCCAGAATCGACATCACATTTTTTCAGTCTTTGAACATCTCATATTTGCCCTGAAGTTCTGTTTTTCAGCCGAATTGGAAGTGAGACTAGCCTCTCTTTTTCATGACGTGGCCAAACCTAGAGTTAAAAGACAATTGCCCGGTAAAGAGGCCACCTTCTATTTTCACGAAGTGGAAAGCGAGAAAACTACTCGCCGAGTGCTGGAAAGACTGCGTTTTTCCAGACAGACCACTGAGGAGACGACTAAATTAGTTGGACTGCATATGTTTAATTTTGATCCCGCTTTACATAATGAAACTACCGCCCGACGACTACTCCATCGAGCTGGTAGTCAGGAACGAATGGATAAACTTTTAATCGTTAGAATTGCCGATCGACTCGGTAGTGGCTGCAAGAAAGGAGAAGTTTTTAAATTGCGTCAATTGAAATATTTAATTGACAAGTCTTCCAGCGACCCCTTTTCTTTAAAACAAATGAAGATTAACGGTCAGGACTTAATGAAAAGTCTTCAGATTAAAGCCAGCCCCGTGGTAGGAGATTTACTGAAAATAGTTTTAGCTTTGGCTATCGCCGATCCCAAGAAAAATAAAAAAACGATTTTAGTCAAGCTGGCTAAAGAAATTTTGGATCGAGAACAAAAAAATCCGGGAACTCTTGAGGAGGAAAAGAAAAAAGCGAAGGATTTTCTAACGGGTCAGCGAGAATCTCACGATTTTAAGCTCCAAAGCAAACATAAAGTCGTAAGCGGTAAAAAACCTTTTATTCTTAAATAAATTTTATGAAACTACTCGTCACCGGCGGGGCCGGTTTTATTGGGGCCAATTTCGTTACCTATTGGCTAAAAAAGTATCCCGAGGATTCAATTATTAACCTGGATTTGCTCACTTACGCCGGCAATTTGGAAAATTTGAGAGAAGTCGAAAGCCATCCGAATTATCAATTTATTCGAGGGGATATTTGTGATCGAGATTTGGTGAAGCGTTTAG
>CAZRPR010000031.1:1301-7666 GCA_964602125.1 uncultured Candidatus Saccharibacteria bacterium | reverse complement strand
CCAAGCATGGACATTACTCAACGTTACTATTGAGATTAGTATTGCTAGAGTGATAATTGTAAGTTTTTTTTTGAAAGACATTTATTTAGTTAATTTCTAATTTTCAATTTCTAATTTCAAAACAATTTTCAATGTTACAATTCCTCAATGTTTCAAACCGTTTTAAAAATTGTTAAATTAACAAATTGATCATTGTTTAAAAATTGAAAATTAGAAATTGAAAATTTTTCCTTAATCTATAATTTAAAATCTATAATTTCTAATTTCTAGCACCATTTCTCAATCTCAATCAAACGATTGTATTTGGCGGTGCGCTCTCCTCGACACGGGGCTCCACTCTTGATGTAGTCCGCTCCAGTGGCGACTACCAGGTCGGCAATGAAATGTCCGGGAGTTTCGCCACTGCGATGAGAGACGGCCACTTTAAACTTATGAGCCTGAGCCAAACGAATACACTCCACTGTTTCAGAAAGAGTGCCGATTTGGTTTGGTTTGATAAGAATAGCATTGCAAGCGTTTTCGGAAATGGCCTCTTGCAGACGTAAAGTGTTGGTAACGGTAAAGTCGTCTCCGATAAGAGCCATTTTACCACCCAATTCTTTGTTTAATTCTTTCCAGCCAGCCCAATCATCTTCCGCCAGACCATCCTCAATCAATTCAAAAGGAAAAGCTTTAGCCCAGCTTTTATATTCCTTAACCAACTCTGAGGAGGAGAGGGTTTTATTCTCCTTGGTCAGTTTATATTTTTTCTTACTTCGTAGATAAAATTCGTTAGCGGCCGCGTCGATACCAATTTTAATATCTGCACCTAGTTTATAGCCAGTTTTCTTGATGGCTAGAGCAATCAATTCCAGAGCGGTTCGATTTTTAGGCAATCGACAGGCGTAACCGCCCTCATCTCCAACGGCTACTGAATATTTTTTTTCTTTTAAAATTTTTCCCAGAGTAGCGTAAGTTTCGCTGACCGCTCTCATCTTTTCGGCAAAAGATTTTTTAATGCCGCTCGGTACCAACATAAATTCTTGGATATCCAGACCCGAATCGGAATGTTGTCCGCCGTTAATCACATTACACATAGGAATAGGCATTTTTTTCTCCTTGCGGAAAGAGTAAACGTTTTGTAAGTAGCGGAATAGGGGCAAGTTGAAACTTTCCGCTCCCGCCCTGGCACAGGCCAGAGAAATGCCCAAGATAGCGTTGGCTCCAAGTTTACTTTTGTTGGGGGTGTGATCCAATTCAATCATTAATCCGTCAATCTTTTGTTGTTCCGAAACGTCCGCCCCCTTGAGAATAGGAAAAATCTTTTTTTCAATGATTTGGCAAACCTTAGTTACCCCTTTACCATGATATTTTTTCGGATCCCCATCTCGAAGCTCCAAAGCTTCATGGCTACCAGTTGAAGCACCGGAAGGAACGGAGGAAACGCCTACGGCTCCTCCACTGGTTAAAACTTCCACTTTTACGGTCGGATTACCTCTCGAATCGAGGATTTCTAAAGTTCGGATACGCGCGATTTTCAGGCTTTTCGACATTTTTTTGTGTTTATGGTTTTAAAATAGAATCTTTATATATTTTAATAATAAAAAAATTAAACCTTGGGGGCAAGTTTTTAAAAATTGTTCTCTCCAAAAAGGGATGATAGTATTTAGTCGATATATTTTTTGAATTTAATTTTGATTTTATGCAAAAGATCGTTTCTCTCTGCAAAAGAAGGGGTTTTGTCTTTCAGAGTTCAGAAATCTATGGTGGCTTTGCGGCGGTTTATGATTACGGTCACTATGGAACTTTGCTTAAAAACAATATTCGAGACTCTTGGTGGAAAAATACGGTTCAAATAAGAGAAGACGTTTACGGCCTGGATAGTGCGATTTTTATGCATCCCAAAACGTGGGTGGCTTCCGGCCATGTGGACAGTTTCGACGATCCTCAAGTGGATTGCAAGAAGTGCAAATCACGTTTCAGAGCTGACCATCTCTTGGAAGATTTTGGTATTGAAGCAGACAAAGCCACTCTTGAATTTATTAATGGCGAACTGGATCGATTACGTCAGGAAAAATTACTTAAGTGTCCGAACTGTGGTTCAATCGAATTAACTCCCGCTAAAAAGTTCTCCTTGATGGTTAAATCCAATCTGGGTTCCCCGACTGACGCTCTGACGGAAGATAATGTAGTTTATCTGCGACCGGAAACTTGTGGGGGTATTTATCTAAATTACAAAAATGTTATTGACTCTTCTCACCCGAAGTTGCCCTTTGGCATTGCTCAGGTCGGCAAAGCTTTTCGAAACGAAATAGTGGCACGTCAATTTATTTTTCGTACCCGAGAATTTGAACAGATGGAAATGCAATATTTTTTGCGTCCGGAAGAGATGAAAGAAAATTACGAAGCTTGGAAAAAATATCGTTGGGATTGGTATCTGAAAAACGGAATACCAGAAGATAAAATTCGTTGGACTAAACATGAAAAATTAGCTCATTATGCTTCCGAAGCGTATGATATTGAATTCAATTTTGAATCGCTGGGCGGATTTAAGGAAGTGGAAGGTGTCCACGCGAGGGGTGATTGGGATCTTTCCCAGCATAGTAAACACTCCGGTCAGGATTTATCTTATTTTGATCAAGCGACGGGCCAAAAATTTATTCCGCATATTATGGAAACGTCCGTTGGTTTGAATCGGCTATTCTTTATGTTTGTTGAGAATGCCTATACGGAAGAAGAGTTGGAAAATTCGAAAGGGGAAAAAGAAACAAGAATAGTGCTAAAGATAGACAAGAAATTAGCTCCTATCAAAATAGCCATTTTTCCCCTGCTTAAAAATAAGCCGGAAATAGTCGATAAAGCTAAAGAAGTTTATCATAATCTTAAAGATTCATTCGTTTGCGAATTTGACGACAATGGCAATATCGGCAAAAGATACAGACGACAAGATGAGATCGGTACGCCTTATTGCGTTACCATCGATTTCGATACTCTAAAAGACAAGGAGGTCACTGTTAGAGACCGAGACACGATGAAGCAAGAACGCGTCAAGATTGCTGATCTGGAAAAATATTTTTCCCAAAAATTAAACTAAGGGAGGTAAAAAGTTCTTTAAAAAGCGGTTAAGCTCTATTCTATCTAGTTAAGGAGAGTAAAATGGTAATACGTCTTTCACTAGGTGACAGTGCATCGGTATATTTAATGGAAATTATCAACAACTACCCTTCAATAGAAGGCATTGCTCCCGGAGATGAGGAATTGGGAAGTATTCTCTATGAAATTTGGGAAAGAGGCATGGACGACATGTGGAATGATATCTTGGAATTCAAGGGGCTTGATAGTGACGAAGGATCAAATATCCTCAAGGTAACTCAGCTTAGTTTCTTTGGAGATGAGTTTAATGGAAATTGTTAAAAAAATAAAGCGCTCGGAATAATTCCCAGCGCTTTTTAATTTAGTACTTTAGAGTTTTACTTTGGGTAAAAAACAACGTCACCCGGTATTAACTCATCGAATTTGCCGAAAATACAAACTATCGTCAGCTTAACGTTGATGGTTTTTACTTAAAAAAATAAAGCGCAGTTTCCTTGTGGAGACTGCGCTGTTTGTTATTTTGCTGAGAATCTTCCCACCCAAACATCTATTCCGTTGATATACAGCTTAATTTTGCATTCCGGACATTCTACATTTAGCCAAGAGTGCTTTGGATCAGTTTCTTCTTTTGCGCTATCTACTTTATCGCCGGAGCGACCTTCAAAAGGATAATTCTCCGTTACTAAAACTCCGCATATCGGACAAGCTAGCGACATAATTCCCCCCTTTTCAATATTGATAGAGTTTAGCGTTTTTCAACTCATCGGCCAAAAATATTTCGCCAACATAAATCACTCCCATCTCTATTAAGCTTTGAATGGCTAAAACTCTGACACACTGAAGCCGATCTGGAGGACAACGAGCATCGATTTTCTCCACGATTTCGGCGAAAAGCAACTTAGCCCCTTGATCGTAACCTAATTTTCGACAAGCCAGAGCGTATTGGTAAATTCCTTCATAGCCTAATTGTCCCGGTCGATCAGCTGTCGCTTCCGATTGGTAGATCAATTCCTTTTTCTTTTTATGCAGAAAAAGAAGGTTTTCCGGTCTTTCCCGATAAGTTTCCTTTAAAGGTCTGGATAATTTTACGGTTAAACGCTCCTGATAAATGGCGTCAAAAAGCAATTTAGCCTTCTTAAAGTGACCGAGATAGACCAGACAAAGAGCGTAGTTTTCAATATGCTTACTTGCGGTATTTATCAGACCATTTTGGCCGAAAATATTATTGACTTGCTTAGCTCTCCTCAGAATTTCATTTGGTGTTTTCAGCTTGATAAACTCCGGTGAGCCGCCCGATCCTGTTTTGTAAACGATGAACAAACTGGCTCCATTTATCTTCTTGGTTAAGCGAGTCAGATTTTTCTTGTATTCCTCTAGATTGGAGACTAGAGAAGAAAGAGAGGATTGATCGAGATCTTTTTCTTGAGAAACACTGTTTTTTTCCATTAACACACCTCCACCTTATATTTTAAAGGACTTGTTTGAATATTGTCAGACTAGATTAAAACTTTTTTAGAGTCAATCAAAATTTGACTGAAAACTATATATTTGTTAATTTAGAGTTAATCTAAAGATTAACATAACAGAACATGCAAAAAGTTAAAGACACCCAAAATATTATTGGTCTAAGGGACTTAAGAGAAAACCTGAAGAGCTATTCGGAAAAAATTGCGCAGGGTAATTCATTCATGGTAGTCAAAAGATCAAAGCCTATTTTTAAGATTATCCCACCTTTTAGCGGAAAACAAGAGGAAAAATGGGAAGAAGCGATTGATTTTACCAAAATAAAAAAAGGCGGTGTTGAGATTGATGAACTAATAGCTCGTCTTTAAATTGGCAAGATGGACAAAATTGATAAAAGCTTAAAAAAGTTGAGTGTCAAAGAGAAGAAAATAGTTAAAACGGTTTTAGAAAAAATAAAAAACCAAGACTTTTACGGTCTTGATCTAAAACAACTAAAGGGACATAAAAATATTTTTCGAGTTCGTAAGAACAGTCTTCGAATAATCTTTACTAAAGATATTAAAAACACAAAAATACTGGCTATTGAAAGAAGATCGGAAAAAACTTATCGCTTCTAAAAACTAGGCGAAGTGGGCGAAAGCTCTATTGGCTTCAGCCATTTTCTGAATGTCATCTCGTTTCTTAATGGAAGCGCCTCGTTTTTCGGAGGCTTCTATAATTTCAGTAGCCAGTCTTTGGCTAAAGGGTTTGCCTTTTTTGCCTCGAGTAACGGCCAAGATCCAACGCATGGCCAGGGTCAGCTTTCTTCCTCCCATGACAGGCACGGGAATTTGATAGGTAGCTCCTCCTACTCGTTTGGCTTTCACTTCGAGCAAGGGAGAAACGTTTTTAATGGCCTCATCCAAAACTTCCAAAGGATCTTTTTTGGTCTGCTCTTTAATGATATCTAAGGTTTTATAAAGTAATTTAATGCCACAAGCTCGCTTGCCTTCTTTCATGATTTGGCCGAGAAAACGGCCCAAAAGAGCGCTGCCGAACTTGGGATCTGGTTTATAAGTTTTTTCAACTGACATAAGAAATAAATTAAAATGATTTATTCGGCTTTCTTAGGAACTTTAGCCCCGTATTTACTGCGTCCTTGCTTTCGATTCTCCACTCCGGTCGTGTCTAAAACGCCTCGCACGATGTGATAACGTACACCGGGTAAGTCCTTAACGCGTCCACCACGAATAACCACGATGGAGTGTTCTTGCAAATTGTGACCGATACCGGGAATGTAAGCCGTAACTTCCATACCGTTAGTGAGTCGAACTCTGGCGATTTTTCGCAGAGCGGAATTCGGTTTTTTAGGGGTCATGGTGCCCACCTTAACGCAAACTCCTCGTTTGAAAGTACAACCCTTAGCATAAGTGAAGGGTTTATTTTTTAACAAATTAAAACCTCTTTGCAAAGCGGGAGACTTTGATTTGTTCTTAACTTTCTTTCTGGGTTTTCTCACTATTTGATTAACGGTTGGCACTTTGAAAAAATTAAGGTTTAAACTTTAAAAAATAAAATCTTGATTATTTGGTTTCCTTCTTCCCTTCCTCTTTAGCAGGCTCCTCTTTCTTCTCCACTCCCTCTACGGCTTTTACGTCCGCTCCGGCGCTTTGATCCAAATTCTCCATCTCCTTATCCGTTCTCGGTTCGTCCACCATGGCTACAATTACTTCTGGGTTACTTAAAACCTCAATGCCTGCTGGCAACTTGACGTCTTTAAGAGCAATCATGGTTTCAAAGGAAACAAGAGCGGAAACATCAACAACGATGGCTTTAGGAATATCTTTAGC
>CAZRPR010000031.1:0-1201 GCA_964602125.1 uncultured Candidatus Saccharibacteria bacterium | reverse complement strand
TTATCCAGCACTTTGCGGAGAGCAAAACGTGAAAAAATAACAGAAATATTTTCTTTTAAGTGTTTACCGTAAACAACGCCCAAAACCATTTCTTCTTTCAGGGCTTGTCTGCTTCTCATTTTTTGATCTTTTCTCGGTTTTGATTTTAACAAAACCGTCTGATCTTTTGCATTCATTTCGAAAAAATAAAAGTAACTTCTAGTCTCCAGCCAAAAAATATTTTTTAGCTTAAGACTTAAAATTACTTGCCGTTATTTACCTTTTTTGTCTCTAAATAAGCGGAAATAACATCATCGGCCGTTACATTCTCTCCTCTTTTTAATTTATCCAAATCCTCCTTGGAAGCGTCAGTGACAGTCCCAATGGATAAAACGCCTTCCGGCCCGACTACTAGATGAAAAACAAAAGAAGTCTGGCAGCGAGAACACGTTAAGTGGAAAACTGAATTACCGTTAACTTCGTCAATCAAATCAATGTCTTCTTTTCTGAAAACTTCTTTGCAATAAAGACAAGTTTCCGGTAATTTAAATGGAGATTGACCCTTGAAAGTTGGCATAAAAAATTTTAAATTTAACCTTTTTCAAGTTGAAGCTACAACTCAAAGTCCTGGCGACGACCTACTCTCACACTCCATCAAGGGAGCACTACCATCGGCGCTGGAAGGCTTAACGGCTGAGTTCGGTATGGAATCAGGTGGATCCCTTCCGCTTCAATCGCCAAGACTCTGAGTTGTAATTTTGTAATGAGCTAAAAATAAAAATCGCGAATAGATATTACATAAAAAGAAAAACGCCTACCACCAAAATGAAAAGCACTGAAATCCAACTGGCCAAGAAAAATCCTTCATTAAAACCTTTAGCTTTTTTCATAAATTTGAATGTATTAAAGTTCAATAGATGTTTAAGAATCAAAAATTAAATTTGATTGATTGTTTTTGACTCTTTACGGTTACCATTCTTCCCTTGATAGATCTCCGACCTAATTGAAAAATTTTTAAAAATTTAAAAACTTTTCAAATTTAGTCTCCTTAGAAAGGAGGTGATTCACCCACAGCTTCCGCTACGGGTGCCTTGTTACGACTTCACCCCTGTTGCTGGACTCACCATAGTACCCCTTAATTGGAGTGCTTCAGGTGCTCCCAACTCCCTTGGTGTGACGGGCGGTGAGTACAAGATCCGGGAACATATTCACCGTGACGTGG
>CAZRPR010000030.1:4091-8060 GCA_964602125.1 uncultured Candidatus Saccharibacteria bacterium | reverse complement strand
AAAAATAAAAAATAAAAAATGGAACAGTTAGTCACTTGCAGCGGAATGAATTGTTCTCTCTGCACCTTGCTTGAGACGACAAGCGCTCTTTTTTCTTGGTTAATTGGCACTGCCAGCGCAGTTTCTATTTTATTTTTAGTCATCGGTGGATTTCTTTATTTAAACAGTTTCGGCAACGAAGAAAAAATTACAAAAGCCAAAAAAACTTTAAAATCATCTTTAATTGGCCTAGTAATCTCTCTTGTTTCCTTTCTTGTTATTGGTGTTGTTTTCCAAATCTTGGGAGCAAATAATGAAAAAAATTGGTGGAATTGGGAATGTGAAATTGATGAATCCAACGCTCCAATAGAAAATTCTATCTCAAAGCTCCCTCCTCAAAAAATATTTTCAGAAAGCACTGATTCAATCGAAGACTCTTCTCCGATTATTAAAGAAATGGCGGGATTAAATGAAATCGTTTCGGAAGGAAAAAAAATCGGTATTTTTGATTTATCAAAGGTTAACGCGGACAATTTAAAACAAGATATTTTAAATATTTTTTCCGGCGATTCTTTCAGGCTTTTAGCAGTAGATAAAAATTTAAGCGATGAAGATATTGCTGATTACACTTTAATGGAAAATGGATACGCAGACAGTCTGAACTCAACAGAAAAAAAGGCTCTTGTTGAAAAAGTGGAAAAAATAGCAGACTTTAGAAAAGACGATGGTGATGTCACCATTATTAAAGACGATGTCGATTCGACTCTATGGTGGAGCGACCCTCAAATTAATAGTAAGATAAAGGGAATTATTGATTCTTTAGAAGAAAAAGACGATGTAAAAATAGTCGCCTATAAAGATTCAAGAACCCAAGGCACTCTAGATCGTTGTATAGACTCGGAAGGGGATTTTAGAGAGTTTAACAATGAATGTGAAGCGAAAAAAAGCACTTGTGGCAATGAAAACTTAAACTGCTCTAACATAAAAAATACTACTATGGGTTGTGCTTGTCCTGAAGGCACCTGCTCTTTGAATGGTAAATGTGTGAAAAAAAACATTTTTGAGGAGGCAAAGAATTTTGAAACAATAATCGGAAATAATGAGCAAAATGAAACGATTGAGGAGAAAGATGACGATGGTGATGGCATTTTGAATGAACTGGATAACTGTAGCAACACCCCCGGAGGAGAAACGGTAAATTCGGACCGATCCACCTACTATTATGGTTGCTCCTGCTCCCAGATAGATTTAATCTTTCGAGCTTGTGCTGAGAATCGCTGCGAAGGAGAGAACTGGGTGGATTACCCTTCATCAGGAAGAGACACCTGCTCCAACGGAGTCGTTTCGAAGCATTCCTGTTCTCCTTTTTTGTCTTCCAATTACGATGATAGATGTGTTGCCAGTAAGAATTTCAATAACAATCAAAATCAGATACCGGATGAGAAGGTAAAACCACCCTCCGATTCTCCCAGTAACGGATCTGGAAGTACTGGAAATACTGGAAATACAGGGAATACAGGGGGTAGCAACAACAAAGGAAGCGGGGGAGATAGTAGCGATAAAGGAAACAGTGGAGATAGCGGAAATAATGGTAGTAAGGGCGATTCCAGTAATACCCCCTTGCCTCCAGACAAAGGCCCCGGCAATTTTAACCCGTCACCTTCCTTTAAAGAACTGGCGGAATGCATTGGTTTTAAGGACGGAAAAGTTCCCTATAACGGAGTAATAGTTCTCCTCTTAAACAAAGATGATCCGACGAACGCCCAACATCCTAACAGTAACGCCAGCCGTTTATTCTATCTTTCTCGAGAAGGTCAAGTTATTGGTAACGCCGGCGATCCGAATGGTGGAGGATTAAAAGCCGGACCGTGGACTAAAGGTAGCGGTGGAACCGCTTGGAGCCCTGGTTGGAACGTAATCCCTAACGCTCAAGATGTTCACGTCAATGGTTCTCCCGATCCCTACTCCTTTAAAGCTGGAGCGGGTCACCGTGTCGGCCCGCAAGGAGAAAGTCTTGACTCAAGTGGAAGGATAACTTCCGTACCCCCTAATTCCAAAGATAAAAATGGTAATCCTATAGGCATACCTGATATGTCTGGCTGCAACATGCACTCCGGCAATAATCGCAATCATTCAAAAGGTTGTATGACTATGGGTAGCAACGAGAGGAAAGGCTTTACCCAGAAAGTTAAAAGCATGGCCACTAAAAGTGGAGGAAAGGTCTTAATGGCTCGCTTAATAGCGGATAACACTGATCCCAACTCACAAAAAATCAACAGTGACTATTGCGGTAAAATGGATCCGGAAAAAGCAATCCAAAGATTTAAAGAGAAATCTCAATACAAAAACTGGAACCCAAATGAGGGATACTAGAGAGGAAGTTTAAAGTTAAAAGTTAAAAACCTGCCTGCCGGTAGGCAGGTTTAAAGTTTAAAGAAGTGAGGAAGAAGGGATATTTTCCCCCCTTCAGATGAAGGGGGGTGGCTGAGGAGTGAAACGACGAAGACAGGGGGTTCTGAAAAACAATAGTGGTAGTAATAAACAAGAATTTTTCAAACCCTCCGGTTTGTTGCTCGGAAGCAACAAACCACCTCCCTTCATCTGAAGGGAGGAAAATCTAAAATAATTCTTAATTTCCCCTGCTACTCAGCTACCTTCCGATAAATCTCCTCCAATTGGGCGATGATTTTTTTACGCGAGTATTTGAGGGCGATTTTTCTTGAGTTTAAGGCAAATTCTTTCGCCAAAGAATCGTTTTTTAGAATTTTTTCTATTTTCAAAGCCAAGTCTTCCGGTTTACCAGAAAAAGAGAGGAAACCGTTTTCGCCATCAGCAATTAATTCTTTTACCCCTTTCTTGCCCACGACCACTGCCGGCAAGCCAACAGCCATCGCTTCCAAAACAGAAAGACAGAAAGTCTCACTTTTGCTAGCCGTTACAAATACATCTCCCACCTGTAAAGCTTCAACCAATTTCTCTCCTTTTTTTAAACCGGTGAAAACAACTGAATTCTCCAAACCTCTTTCCAGACAAAGTTTTTTTAGCTTAGGAATCTCCGGTCCCTCTCCCACAATCAAAAAATTGAGTTCTTTTATCTTTTTTTTCAAAAGCGAGAACATTTCAATTAAAACGGGAATATTTTTTTCATAACTAATACGCCCCATGTGGACTATAGTTTGGCCTCGAATACCAAACTTTTTCTCTCGTAAAGCTTCTTTGGTTTTTCTGTCCACTACCGGACGAAAAAGCTCTGGGTTAATCGGATTCGGCAAAGCAATCACTTTTTTCTCAAAACCATTTTTCAAAAAAGCCTCCTTAAGGGCTTCTGACGGAGTAATCAAAAGATCGCATTCTTCATAAAACTTTATGACATACTTCCATGAAAATTTCTTAGCGTACTCAAAATCCAACTTCACGTGTTTTAAATAATGATCAAAGAAAGTGTGATGGGAGCCGACTAAAGGAATTTTTAAGATTTTAGCCCCCATTACCGATTCCCAACCCATGGCAAAGGGAGTGTGAGTGTGGATAATATCGGGGCGAAAAGCTCTCAGCCTTCGAAGGGTTAATCCTAGTGGGACCGTCAGTCTGAGCCCGGGATAAACAAAGGCGGGGATAGAAGGTACGGTATAGACTTTTAAATTTTTAACAGTAGAAGTAGTTTCTTTTTTATTCTTCGGATTGGACAAAGTAAATATCCTCACTTGGTGTCCCCTCTCAGCCAATTCTTTGGCTGAATCAAACACCACGTTCGCCACTCCATTAACTTGAGGCGGATAAGTGTCGGAAAAAATCGCAATCTTCATCGCATTTCTATTTAGATTTAGCCTTGTTCTTACCAATCTGCTTCAGAATATCTCCTTTAGCAATGTATTTGCATTTAGGATATTGATTACAAGCATAAAACGGACCTCTTCGTCCTCTCTTTTCAACCAACTCACCCTCTCCGCACTCTGGACATTTCACTCCCGTCTTATTTTCAAATTTTTT
>CAZRPR010000030.1:0-3991 GCA_964602125.1 uncultured Candidatus Saccharibacteria bacterium | reverse complement strand
ATGATTTTCTTGCGAGCCACTTTTTCCTTTTCTTTGACCTCAGGCAAAGTTTCTTCTCTTAGCATTCCCTTGCCCAAAACCTTGAAAAATCCATCAAAAATAATTTGCACTCCCTCTGAAACCAATTCGTTCTTACCGGCAACAAATTTAATTTTAGACACCTTCACTTCGGCCGGTGCCATTTGACAAGCAATGGCCCGATTCCAAATGAGCTGATAAAGTTTAAATTGATCCCTGGAAAGGGCCGATTCCAATTCACTAGGTGTTTTTTCCGGAAAGGAAGGACGAATCGCCTCATGAGCTTCCTGTGCTCCCTTGATTTTTTGTTTATAAAAACGAGGGGTTGGTAAAGCGTATTTCGGTCCGAATTCCTTCGTGATAGTCTCTTTGATAACGGGCAAGGCCTTATTGGAAATAAAGATAGAATCGGTTCTCATATAAGTAATCAAACCGACTTGTTTTTTGGCTATATTTACTCCCTCGTAAAGCTGCTGAGCGATCATCATGGTTTTCTTAGCGGAAAAACCCAGTTTACGCCCCGCCTCCTGTTGTAAGGTACTAGTTCGGAATGGTGGAGGAGGGGTTCGCAGCGCGTTTCGACTGTCGATTCTATCAACCAACATCTCATTTTTTGAGATTTCTTCCATTATCTTTTTTGCCTCCGCCTCTTTGCCTAATTGCATTCTGGAAACGCTCTTTCCGTTAGCTTTGGTTAACATGGCCAAAAAACCTTCTCGCTTGACTTTGTCCTTAGATTTTTTATCGGCCTGAATAATTTCCGGTTTAGGAGAACTGACTTCTTTTCCGGTAACCCAAAAAACTTTTATCTTCCAAAATTCATCTGATTTAAAATTTTCTCGCTCTCTTTCTCTCTCTACTATTAGCCTCACCGCCACTGATTGCACTCTACCAGCGGAAAGCCCCTTACGAATCTTTTTCCACAAAAAAGGAGAGAGTTTATAACCAACCAAGCGATCTAAAACTCTTCTAGCCTGCTGAGCATTAAAAAGATCTCCGTCAATTTTACGCGGATTTTTCAACGCTTCCTCAATAGCGGAAGGAGTAATTTCATGAAAAGTAATACGTTCAAAGGGTACCTTTTTGTTTTTCTGACTAAGAATTTCTTTTAGGTGGAAGGCAATTGCCTCTCCTTCACGGTCTTCGTCAGTCGCCAGAATGATTTTCTCCGCTTTAAGTCCCGCCTTTTTCAAGGCCTCTACGTTTTTCTTGGCCTTTTGAGGAATAATGTAATCCGGCTCAAAATCCTTTTCCACTTCCACTCCCAGTTTGCCTTTGGGCAAATCGCGGACGTGGCCGTAAGAAGAAAGAACCAAATATTCTTTTTTGAGAAAACGACTGATAGTTTTAGCCTTGGTGGGCGACTCGACGATGACTAGTTTCATGGGAAAAATTAATATTTATTAAAAACCTTCTTTCTTTAGTTCCTCTAGCAGTTTCTTTGCTCTTTCCGTCATTCTTCGGGGCTTGCGAATTTTAATTTTAACTATTTGATCGCCCCTTTCTCCCTGAAGCCCCTTAGCAATACCTCGACCCTCTATTCTGATTGTCTCTCCGTTTTGAGTGAAAGGAGGAATTTCCAAAGTCTTAATGCCAGCCAATGTCGGCACTCCGACCTCCTTACCCAAAGTCGCCTCCGTCAAGTCAATTTCCTTTTCTAGAATAATGTTCCGACCGTCCCTTCTGAATTCCGGGTGAGCCTTAACGTGAATTTTTACAAACAAATCTCCCGCAATGCCGTCTCTCGATTCCTCACCCTTGCCATCCAAACGCAAAATATTACCGTGTTCCATTCCAGCGGGAATAGAGATTTCTATTTCTGATTTTTCTTTGGTGACTCCTGCCCCCTTACAGTTGGGACAACGATTCTTAATTTTAAAGCCCGTCCCACCGCAACTGCTGCACGTGGTGGCCTGAACGATCGAACCAAAACCCAAGCTAACCCTTCTTTCAGTTCTACCCGTACCATTACAATTAGCACATTTCTCTAAATCCGAATCTTTTTCCGCCCCTCGACCTCGACAGGCAGAGCAGCGTTTCAATTTAAAAAGAGAAATATTCTTCTTTGTTCCCAAAGCCATTTCCTCAAAAGAAATTTCTACGTCTATTTGCACGTCGGAGCCTCTTTCTTTGCGATCATAGTTTCTTGATTGAGTCCGACCAGAAAAACCTTCGAAAATATCGCCAAAAATATCGCCAAAATTGAAATCGGAAAAATCCCCGTAGTTACCTCCCGAAAAATTACCAAAGTCTTGCCAGTTCATATTGCTATAGTCAGCTCCGCCGCTCTCTCCCGCCGAACCAAATTGATCGTAGCGAGCTTTTTTATCTTTATCGGAAAGAACCGCGTAAGCTTGACTTACTTCTTTAAATTTCTCCTCATCGCCACCCGTTTTATCGGGGTGATGTTTATGCGCCAATTTGTGATATGCTTTCTTTATTTCCGATTCTGAAGCGTTTTTTGAAACTCCCAAAATCTCATAATAATCTTTCGCCATAAGAAAAAGGTTTAATAATCTAATCGTTTAAACTAACTTTTTTAACATATTCTTTGAGGATATTACTCATTTCAACAATTCTTGCTTGCGAGTAAGGTAATGCCTTTTCATAGTTTTTGTCAAATGTTTTAATCGGACGAAACTGTTGCAAAACTATTTTTTCCGCCCCTTTGACTGCTTCTCCAATGGAAGTCATATCCACCTCCTCAACTAGACCGGGCACCAAAGTGGTGCGAAATTCATAGTCCAAACCGCTATTTTTTATTATTTGAATACTGGCTTTGATTTTTTCCAAATCCACTTCTGACAAACCGACCGTCGAAGCATATTTTTTAAAACCATTTTTGATATCCATCTGAATTCTGTCTAACAGTTTAGCTTCAATTAATTTTTTTAGCATCTCCGGATTGGTCCCGTTAGTTTCCAAAGCGGAAAGAAAACCTCTTTCCTTTATTAAAGCGAGAAAATCAGGCAAATCTTTGTGGAGCGTCGGCTCACCGCCTGTTACAATAATGGCATCCAACCAGCCCTTTTTTTCTTTTAAAAATTTATCTATTACTTCCCAAGGATACTGATCCAGTTCCTTAAGCTTCTTTATTTCTACCAGTTCGGGATTATGACAAAAAGGACAGCGGAAATTACAGCCGCCCGTAAAAACAATACCGGAAATCTTACCCGGCCATTCCACCAGAGAGAATTTTTCTAAACCGTAAATTGGTATTTTCATTGAATAATTTTAATGATTTACTACTTCCCAATAGCCACCCTTGTCCGGTCCGACTCTTTTAATCATCTTTTTTTCTTTCATTTGTCTTACGTTGGCAGCCACTGTTTTTCTAGATATTTTCATCTTTTTTACCATCTCGGCAATAGTTACCTTTCTGTTTTCTTTGATATAAGCAATAATTAATCGCTGTTTTTCAGTCACCTTTTCAGTCACCTTTTTGGTATGTTCAGCTATTCTTTGTTCAATGCTCATCTTTTGTAAATCGGGTCTTTGAAAAATAATTTCAAACCCAAGACTATCATTCACTTTATAGCTTTCCTTAAACTCCAGATTGTAGCCTTCGCCTTCTTGAATGAGAAAATCAAGCTCTTTCTTTTTCATGTAGAATACTATATCATTAATCTATCCCAGTAAAAATAGTTTACGAATACATTTTTTTCAAGTTTTTTTTGTTTTTGCTCCAACCCCAAAATCGATTGCGAGCAAACGACTTTGGGGGCGAGAATTTATTTTTCTCAAAAAAATTTTTTTTGAGAAAGGAATAAAGCTTCCGAAATAACAAAAAGCATCCGACTTGAAATCCTTAAATTTCAAAGTTCCGGCCGACCAAAAAGGTTGTTATTTCCTGGGGGGAAACGCACCGAAAGCCGATGTTGGTGTTGGAGTTCGACGGCGCATTGTTCAAATTGACTGTGAACAGGCCGGAATTCGTGGTGTTGTCCCAATTGCCCCCGCGAATGAAAGCGTT
>CAZRPR010000029.1:0-8497 GCA_964602125.1 uncultured Candidatus Saccharibacteria bacterium | reverse complement strand
ATTGCAAGTAATGACGATAAATCTTTTTCCGTAAACGAAAAAGGAGAATTAGTTGATCGATTCGGCAACAAATATGAAGGAGTAGGCAAAACCACCGTTAATAACACTGAAGATCCTGAAGCTAATGACGCGGGAGTAACTGGAACCAACCCTTTTTCTCAAATCAAAGACATCCAAACAAATCCGGAAGCCATACAGAATGATTGGGAAAGTATCAATGAAGAAATGAATAGCGTCGAGAATACCTCACCGCAAAGGATAGATTCGCAAACAGTAGAAACGCCCACAGCAACCCCAACGGCACCGTCAGAACAATCTTCGGAAACAAGCATGAATACTCAGACAACACCGCCCGCAAAAGAAAGCTCTTTCGGAGAGGTTGCTGACACAGGGGGTAAACCTTTCAACTCGCAACAAGATTACGATTATTACCATAAGAGACTTTATGGAGGGAATAGCCCAGAGATTTACGGCGGAGAGGAAAATCCTGGATTAATTGTAGAAGAAGCTTTTTTCCGCTTGGCAAGCAAAGGAATAGATCCAACTAACGGGAATGTACTAGACGATGCTTCCAAGGAGTCTGCTAAAATACAAGCAGACTTTCGGCAGGATCAGATTGAGGACTTACAGACACGACTTCAAACCGCAAGAGATGCTCTTGGCACAGACTACCCAGGAGCCTTTGAAGATCAAGTCAAGGAAGTGCTTACTGAGAAATTTGCGAATTTAGTTAGGGACGCAGAAAAGCCCTCGGATATTGGTCCTGAGGTTGCTAAATATTACAGCTTGAAGCCTAAAGATGACACCAAAATCGCTGATGTTCAAGCTCCCCCAACTGAAACGGGGGTAACTGCCGGCACTGATGGACCGCCCGCAGACGATACGGTGCAATCTTATTCTTATGATGGTAATGGTAACTTGGTTAGTCCGACGGGAGAGATTTTTCCAGGCACCGGTAAGACTACTGCCAACAACACCCAAGGTAATGCTAGTGACACCACACTAAACAGCCAGCCCGAATCGAAAAATGATTACGATGCTATTCAAAACGATTGGGATGGCATCAATAATGATATTACCCAAGACGAAAACAATAAAAAATATCAGGACGAACAGCAGGGCATCAATGAAGATATAGAAAAAAGTCAAAACACAAACCCCATCAATCAAATAGATAATTTCAATTCAGTTCAAAATGATTGGGAGGGGATTAACGAAGAAATAGAAAAAAATGACACCCCCTTCGAATCAATCAAAGACTTGGACGTGGTCAGTCAAAAGAATTACCAAGGAGAATGGGAAGCGATAAATAATGATATTGAAAAGAGCCAAAACGAAAAAAGTTACCAAGATGATTGGGAGGGAATCAACGAAGACATAAGCACAAACGAAAGAAATAAATCGTATCAAAACGATTGGGAGGGAATTAATCAAGAGATTCAAAATGGCCAAACAGTCAACCGAGGCGATGAATATAAGCCACAAGAGTGGGAGCGTCTGGCTGAAAAGCAAAATACTACAGGTCAAGAACCGAACAGTTACTTTGGCAACAACCCATCCACCGATTATTTCCCTAACCCTCAAGGAAATAATGGAGAACAAACAACGAACACTCCTCCTACAGAATTACCCCCCATCCCGCCAAACGTTCCCGATGATTACACCAAAGAAGATTGGGAAAGTTATCTTATAAAAAGTAAGGAAGAAATGAAAAAAATGGAAGAAAATACAGAAAGAGATAGAGGCCCCGGCGATAAAGCAAACGCCAATGCCAATGATAATGAGAATAACAATGAAAATGACAATTCTTCTGACGAGAACAAAGATACCGAGGAAAATAAAGATGAGGAAGAAGAGAAAGATGAGGAAGAATAAAGACAGCGTTTCTTGACATTAAACGTTTAAACATTATGCGACGCTCACCAAAGTTTGCCCTAGAGGCAAACTTTTTTGCTTTTCTATCTAATGAAAATTTGGAAGAAGAATAAAAAAATAGATTATAATAAATAGATATTTTCTAACATGTAAGAAATTAAAATGTCTATAGAAAAACCTAAAGAAAATTTTGAATCGAATGAAAGAGAGGATGGCTGGGTTCGGCAAGAAAAATTTCCCGAGCCAAAGGTTTACTTGCAGAACATGGAGAAACTGGGATTTACAGAACATGCCAAAGCTTACGAAAAAGTATTGGAAATTGTCGAAACTGTTAATGAAAATAACGGAAAAGCTTTATTGGTGGGGGGAAGTATTAGAGATTTTATTATGGGTAAAATATCAAAAGATTTTGATTTAGAAATTTATGGACTAGAGCCTGAAAAAATTAAAGAAATCCTACAACAAACAAATAAGATTTCTGAGGTTGGTCAATTTGGTATTTTAAAGATTTATTCAGAAAATAATATAGATATAGATATCTCAATTCCTCGTGCCGATTCAAAAACTGATTCAGAGAACAATGGATTTGAAGTTAAGTCCAATCCCTACATGAGCATACAGAATGCAGCTAAAAGACGTGATTTTACTATGAATTCACTAGCTGCTGATCCCTTAACGGGTGAAGTATATGATTATTTTGATGGAATCGAAGATATAAAAAATAGAATTTTAAGAGTTACTGACGAAGAGAGATTTAAAGATGATCCTTTAAGATCTTTAAGGGCAATTCAATTTATTGGAAGATTCGGCCTTGAAGTTGATAAAAAAAGCATTCCGATAATTGAAGAAATGATTCCACTTATAAAAGACTTGCCCAAAGAAAGAATTGCTGAGGAATGGAAAAAACTTTTGCTTAAGTCAGATAAACCATCTTTGGGTCTTTCCGCCGGTATGATGTTGGGAATGTTTGAAAAACTACACTCGGAATTTATTGATCTTAGAAAAACGGAACAAGATCCGAAGTGGCATCCCGAAGGAGACGTTTGGATTCATACTTTAATGTCCATAGACGAAGCTGCCAAAATCGTTAGAAGGGAAAGTTTGGATGAAAAAAAATCACTAACAATTATGCTCGCCACTTTATGTCATGATTTGGGAAAACCAATAACTACTGAAAATATTGATAGCCAGATTAAATCAACTGGACACGAGCAAGAAGGTGTGGGAATAGCTAAAAGTTTTTTAAAAAATATTGGATTAGACAACCTAAATATTCAAAAGGTAATAAATTTAGTAGCAAACCATCTTGTTCCTACCACTTTTTATGTTGAGGAAAATATTAGAAAAAGAAAGGTCAAGAATTCTGCCATTTTACGTTTAGCTCGAAGACTTCATCCAGCCACTATTCAAGAACTAGTTTTATTAAGTGAAGCAGATCATTTAGGTAGAGGTTCTTTTGGTCCTGAAAGCAAAGAAGAATTACTTTTACCTACAGATAAATTCCCCGCCGGAGATTGGCTTCTAGAGAAGGCGCGGGAATTAAGAGTTGACTTAAGTCGACCAGCTGAACTTACCAGAGGAAGAGATTGGATTCAGCTTGGTTTTTCCCAGGGATTGGATATCGGATCTCTGATTAAGCTTTCTAGCGATTTAAGAGATGAGAAAAATTTATCAAGAGAAGCTATCTTTGGTCTTGTTGAAAGCACTAAGGATTCGAAAGTGGCTATAGAGATTTTAAAATCTCATTTAGATAATTAAAATAAATTTAAAGAATGCGAGAAAAATTTTCATCTATTGAGAGAGTTATCGGAGAAAAAAATGAAAATATTAATGATGAGGAGAAGAAAAGCGTTCTTGAAAGTGCGGAAGCTTTATTTAGAAACCAGAAAGAGTTCAGGGAACAGCTTTTGCAAACTTTTGGAAGTGTGGAGAATATTCCCGATAAGTTTCTTAAAACTATATTTTTTGAAAGAAAAAAAACACCAGAGGAGGTTGAAATAATAAAAATTATTAACGATAGAACCAATAAACTGAGAGATAGATTTCAGCTTTCACATCTCAATATTCCTCAGGAAAATATTTATGTGATACCGCAGGAAGCTCCTTGGCCAGAAGATTTTAAAGGCAATGGTTACCATCCACCAATGGCCCAATTTATTGTTATTCGGGAAAAATTAATCGAAAAATCCTATTCTTCAAAAGTTGTTTTTGCAATGCGCTTAATTCATGAGATGATTGAGTTCAAATCTTATGCTTCTTTAAAAAAAACTGGCGAATCATCTTTCGATGTTTATAGGCATGGTTTAAAGAACTATGGCATAAACAAGAACGGCAAGCATTCTTTTACCAACTTAAACGAAGCGGTAGTTGAAGAATTAGCCATTCAGATTTTTAATGAATTAAAAGAGAATAGTCTCTTTAAGGAAGAAGTTGACATAACAAATCAAATTAAAAATTATTTTGCTAAAGAACAAATAGCCGAACAAAAAAAATTACTTGATGAAGATATATATTTTATAGGTCTAGACAAGGAAAGCTCTAAATTACATTGGTCAGGATTTTCTAATCCCCGAGAAAGAAAAAGTTTGGATATATTAATTGAAAAAATTTATCAAAAAAATACTGATAAATTTAAAGAAAAAAAAGAGATATTCGATATCTTTTCAGAAGCTATTATGACTGGAAAAATAATTAAATTGGGACGTTTAATTGACCAAACCTTTGGTAAAAAAACTTTTCGAAAAATTGCCGAAAATGATAAAGACATAGAGGCTCAAGAAAAATATATCGATAGTCTAAAATAAATTTCTAGATGGAAGAACAAAACAGATATCCTAAAATAAAAATTATTTCTTTAGTAATTATTTCGCTTGTTGTTTCAGCCGAGTTTTACTTTATCGGGCTTCAACTGGCTAGTCTTTATTTTGAACAAAAAATTTTTTCCATCATAAACGAAAGTTCAAAACAGCAGGAATTAAAAGTTATTTCTCCCCCTAGTCATATCGGTATTTTTGGATATATTACCAAAAAAGGAGAACAACTTATAACAAGAGCACTCAAGAAACAGGATCCCTCAATTAATCCTCAGAATATTATAGAAAATGGGACAACTCGAAATATAAAGGATGCAATTTCAGAATCTGCCAACATTGGAGATACAATTGTTATTGGAAATGAAGAAATAAAAAATGTAATTGAAAAAATTGGTCAAGAAAATTATCTTTTAGTTCATCAAACCAACACCGATTCAGCAGTAAATATTTTTCAGACAAACCTTAAGAGTGTAGATGGCATGATTGCCTATACAGCACAGGTCTTGAGTCCTGAGCGGATGGCTGAAGTTATACAAAGAATAGACAAGGGACAAGCCTTCCGAGGGGCAGATTCTGCGGTTATAATGGCTGTACCTAAATCTGACATTGCTGAAAAATATGCAAAGTCGGGAGATAGTATTGGGTATTTTAATGAAATAGAAAAAAATGTAAATCCTTCAGGAGGCATTAAGGACAAGATAGCCGGAATAACCCCGTGGGGACCGCAAGGAGAATTAACCGAAGTCGTTCCCAATGATTTCATCTATGGCTACTACAGTGACGGTAAATTAATAAAAAATACTAACTTTTCTGAAAAAATTTTTAATTCGGAGGGAAAATTAATACCAAAAGTTAATGAATTATCTTTAGATAAAGAAACAAAAATACAATCAGTAACTCCCAGTTTTTTGGGTGCAACTGCTAATTCTACCACTAGTTTAATTGAAAATTTGGGTAAATTTTTTCTTGCCACTGCAAAGGTCTTAGTAAAAAACGAAGCGGAAGGAACTGCGGAAGAAAAAACCGTTCTTAAGGTTGTTCCCGTGGTTGATGAAAATGGAGTGGTCCAATTAAACAGCAAGGATGTTAAATCTATTACCACGGAAATCTTGAAGATGAAAGACCGGATTGGTGAATTCGCAAAAGCTTTAGATGATTTAGCTGGAGAAAAAAATGTTGAGGTTGTAGCTGGACCAACAAATAAAAACAAAATAAGAGAAGTAATTGATCAAAAAGAAAAGCCAATTGAGGATATGGGTATCACTCCAACTAAAGAGGGGCAATCTATTATGACTGGTGTTGAGAAAACAAAAAGTGAGGTTTACCCAACAATAAAGCCAACATTGAAGGAAAGAGAGCAAATTGCTGATGGAGTTAGCAAATTAACAGACAATCTTTTAAAAAATACTCTTTCTCGATCTAATGAAAATGGGGAAATAGAAGGTGCTCTATTTGGCTCTTTTTCTCAGGCGAATGTAGTAAGAGCAGATTTTTTTCAAAATTATGATGCGAATGGAAAAAAAATTGGTGAATTATTTCCTGTTACTCCAGAAATGAAAGACGCCGCCCTTAAAGGATTGCGTTTGGGTGGAGATATAAACGCTATTAATGTTAATGGCACACGCAAAGCAAATATAGATGGTCCTCAACTATTTGAAGGTAAGTCGTATTTTCCTACTAATAAAACAGGATTGACCGATGAAGAACTAGGCAAAATTTTTAGAAAAGACGCTTTTACGGGCGAAGAGAACGCTACTACAATTGTCACAAATAAACATGGAAATCTTTCGACATACCTGGATGGAAAAAATATCGAAATAAATATAGTCGACTTACCCAGTTTAGACGGAAATAAATTAAGCTTGAGATACCTTAAGCTTTTAAAAAAACTGCCGGACGGCAGTGTACAGGAAATTGCTAATATAATACATCCGGAAGATCAATTGGCCATAAGGTTGGCTTGGATGATTAAAGGAGGTACAGGTTTTTTGGCAGAAGGAACCGATGAGATCATCCCTATCAAAGCAGGTAAGCTTAATTTTAATATCGAAACCAATTTCAATCAAGCCCTAGCGATAGGCTCCACAAAAGAAAGCATAGCAAACAAAACAGCAAAAGTCATAGAAGCGATGATCAATGATGGATCTATAGTTAACGTAAACGCCAACAAAAATACTCAAAAAATATTAGATAGTTCATCTATTTCTCCCAAAACAAAAGAGTTAATAAAAGAAATGCTAACTAGAAATCCCGATATATTTTCAGACTCTACTGTGCGGAACAACAGCGAAGTCAAAACAGTTTTAGCAGTAGCTCCGATTGGAACTTTCCTTGACAATCTTTTTGAAGGGGAGATAAGGAATGATTTAACTGATAATAATATTCAGCCACAAAATTCAGCAACCCCTGAGTCACCCAAGAATAAAAACTCTCTGCCTTCGGATAATCCCGCAGGAGTTAGTGGCTTAAGTGAAATTAATGAAAAAATTCTTGAAAAACTAAAAGAAGAAATCAAAAAATATCAAGAAGAACTTAAGAAACAAATTCCTGATTCGGATAAAGGATATTTTGAAAACATGACAGAGGGGCCCGGCTCAAACTATCCGACCGAAAAAATGCGATACAAAGAGTTAATTGATAAGTATCGTAATGCCGGTAAGATAGGAGCGAAATTATCAGCAAAAAATTTTTTTGAGAATGCCACCACTGGCACCTGGCAAGAATGGACAGCTTCAATTCTTTCTTTTCTTGCCGGCTTGGGAGTGGGAGGCGTTTCCGCTGGAGTTAATCCTGTGGCCGGAACTATCGCCGGCTTCGTGGTTGAAGAAGGGGTTAGAAAAATAGCTCTTGACGCTCTCGACAAAGAAGCAATTGAAAGACAAAAATATCACACCGAGAATAATACCCCTACTTATCAGGCACTCAACGAAGAATATCAAAGACTATTAGAATTTAACAAAAAACTTTTGAATCATAATTTAGGAAAAGCACCTTTAGATAAAGAGAATTTGGAAAAATTAAATGGAGATATAATAAATTCTAGGAAAAACATCCAAAGCAATGAAACAAAAATGAGAAATGAACCTCCTGCTAATCCTACCCCTCAGGTAAATCCTCCCAGTAGTGGAAAAGCAGAAGCTCCCAACACGGAAAGTACTGGACAAACCACTTCTCCTTTTCCAACCAAAGGAAAAGGACCGTATGATTTTGATCCCAATGCTACACCTCCACCTAAAAATAATCCTGATTCTTCTCCCTCCCCTCAAAATCAACCAAACCCGACATCTCAAACTCCTCCTATCTCTGAAGCTCCCGCTCCTCAAAATTCTTCCCCTAATCAGCCGCCGACCACAAGAGAATCGTCTCCGCCTCCACCGGCAGACATTCCTCCTCAGCAACAATCATCTTCAATTCAAAATCCAAACCAACCACCACCAGTTGCTCAAAGTCCCGATACTCCTCCTGCGGATTTACCGCCCACTGCTCCGGCCCCTCCTCCTCAATCAGGCCCCGCTCCAAGTGGACAAGGAGCAGAAGGAGTTCCTGCTGCCCCAAAATCTCCTCCTGCCTCAGACCTACCTCCTGTAGATGATGATCCCTTGAGCAGCCTTAGCGACTACAATCCTCCTTCACCCACAGGTCAATTTCCACAGGGAGAAACGGTTGCCACCTCATCCGGCCCTAATAATGCGCCTCAACCATCTCAATCTCCCAATACAACCAACAGCCAATTGGACCACCCTAGTTATTCTAGCTATGCGCCTCCCCCTTCTGATTCTGGAAATTCTGATACGACTTCTGCTCCCTCT
>CAZRPR010000028.1:5986-10332 GCA_964602125.1 uncultured Candidatus Saccharibacteria bacterium | reverse complement strand
CCGCTAAAATTTCTTTGTTTTACTCTGTAAGTGTAAGAGGTGTTGCTGTCTAACAATATTTCCTCCCAAGAACTGGTAGTGGTCCAACCGGAATTAGTGCCTTTGGTTTGATTTTCAAAATAGTAGCCTGAACTGCCCGTCTTATCATTTATAAAGGCGTCAACAGTTAGTCTGACGCTGGTCGAACCGGCGGAACTGCTAAAATTTTGAGGAGGTGGAGCTAGCGTAGGTTTATTTAAAGAAACGGATTCGGTTTCTACGCCCTCTAAATTTCTTTGTTTGACTTTATAGGTGTAATTAGTATTTCTCTCCAAATCGCTTTCTTCCCAGGAAGAAGCGATAATCCAGCCGGAATTGGTGCCTCGAGTTTCATTTTCAAAATAGTAACCTGATTGCTGAAGGGTGTCGTTAAGAAAAGGGTCGACACTTACCCTGACAGTAGTTGATCCTGACATGGCGTCAAAATTATTCGGTGCCGGAGCTAAAGTGGCTCGAGTCAAATAAGCTTCTTCCTTCGGATAGCAACGGGCAGTTGGGTAACAATTCAATCCCGATTCTATTCCGTCATAATTTCGTTGAATAACTTGATATTCGTAAATAGTATTATTTTTTGGGGAAATGGCTTCCCATGAATTTTCTGTAATCCAGCCGGAGCCGACCTCATCAGTATCATTATAGAAGTAATAACCTGATTGACCGGAATCGTCGTTAGGGAAAGCGTCGACAGACAAAGTCATTTTGTCCGGTTCCGCGACAGCTTGAAAATTGATGGGATCGGGAGCTAACGTGCGATAAGTTTCTGAATTTACTTCAGCACTTTCCTGTGAACCTTGAAAACTCTTAAGCCCTATTTGGTAGCCGGTATTTGGAGTAAGCTCGTTGCTCTCATATTCAGTTGCATTGGAACCGGCTTCAAAAGTTTCGCTTATGCCTCCGGCTAAAAATCTAAATCTAAAGCCTTCTTCAAAGAAAGAATTGTCTGACCAAGCCCAGCGGATAGAATCTTTCTTAATATCATTGCCAGTAACGGAGGATGGAGTGGCGGGAGGAGTTTGTACAATTCCTGACTCAGTGTAGCCACTGAAACCGATTCCGTTGGCGGAGCGAATTCTATATTGGTATCTTTCGTTGGCCTGCACTTCGCCGTTGTCGATAAAAGAAGTGGCGTCCTCATCTAAAATAGCCAGCTCTTCCCATGAACCAAAACCGCTGCCGAAATCAATTTTTTTATCCAGGTAAAAAACATCCTCTGAATTTAAATTGCTTTCCCAAGAAAGGCTGACATTATTAGACGATCCCTCTTGAGAAGTTTCAAAGTTTAGAGGGTTCCCCGGAACTTCGGTGGGATAATGAACCACTTTGCTCCAAGAAGCTGAATTGACCGTAGGAGTGTCGTTAGTGGTGCCACTATTAAAAACAAAAGCGAGAGAAAGATATCTACCGGCCGCTAAAGAACTGATGTCGTAATCGTGATCGCCATCGGTAATATTGATTGAAGTAGTCTGATCGGTAATGGCTTCTCCGTCCAAACTGGAACGAACAACCATGGAAATCGATTGATCACCGGTAATTGAGGCGGAGATGGTAACAATCCCCCACTCCGGCATAACATCACCGGCATCTTTCCAGCCAGAAGTGTAGCTTCCGTCACTAAAACCTCCTCGAAGCCAAATTGAATCGAGGATATTTTGGTAAGCGTTTTGTAAATAATGGTAGGCGGCAGAAAAGGCGAAAGTGCGAGCTCCGGTTAGATTGGTGGTGTCAGTGTGGGCGAGGGTGGCATTGGTCGGGATACCGTTAGTGGCGTAAACGTTATGAGTGTGGGTGGTGGCGCTGGTTCCGTTGACGGTAGCTTTGATATTGACGGGACTGCCGGGGATGACGACGGGGGAAACTACGCCGACAGGAGTGACGGCCGAGCCGCTGAAATAGGTGCTGGCGTAGCTGCCATTGGATCGGGTAAGTCGATAGGCGCCCCAATGAGTGGTACCGATAAAGGTGAAGAAGGCGGTGGCGTCTTTGTACATATAGGTGGCGGAGCGGCCTTTGGAAAAAGAAGTGGCTGCGTCGGAATTTTCTCTAATGATTACTCCGTTATACCAGAGGGTGTATCGAGGATTAAGAGTCTTTCCGGGAGGTAGATTGAAAACGCCGTGGGTGGTGTCTAAGTCGGTCGGGGTGGGGTCGGCCAGTTTGTTCGGACTGGTAACGTGGAGATAGCCCGTACCGGCGCCGCCGGTAATATTTGAGACATCCACTGCTCCGGTGGCGACACCCTCCTTGCTCCATTTGGGAGAATTGTCTGACCATTTATTGTTGTCTAGCGAAGTGTTGAAATCATCAAAATAGCCAATGCCGACTTTATTGTCGTGGACAAAAATTGTTTCTTCAGCTTCGCCGGCCGACCAATCCCCGTCTGTCAGCCAAGTGACCGGTATGGGGTCAATCAGGGTTTGGCCGGTTAAGCTCAGGGGGAAATTCGAAGTGCTACAATCCACTTCCACTTCGGAATCGTAGAAAGAAAAATGGACTTTTCTGCCCTCAATGGGGGCGACTTCAATATTGGTTTTCAGAATTAAATATTTAGTTTCCGTGCCGACAGTGAATGCTTCGGAAAAGATAATATTTCCATCTAGACCCGTAAAACTTTTAGCAGTGTCTAGCTGATTATCACTGCCGTCCAAAGAAGTGTCGTTCGAAAGCCAAAGTTCGGTATTTTGAAGACTCTCCATGGCATTAATAGTGCCATTTTCCTTGACAGTAATAGAATTTACGCCGGTGCCACTGGCGGTGCTAACTATTGAAGCAATACCCATAATTACATTAGTTGAACCGGCCGAGACATTACTTGGGTGAGAACTATTTTCCGCAATTGAAACGATGGGCATGGGGGCGACCGTAAAAGCTTTATCGTCCGAGTTGGCTATATTTCCCTCATTGTCAACTTCCAACTTGAGCGAGCCGGTTGATCCGGGGGCGGTAGATTCATTAAGATAAAGGCCACTAATATTGATAGTGTCTCGTGGATTGAAATCCTCTCCAACGTCTATAAAAAGAGTTTTATTGTCATTTTGAAAAACGGCCGTCGTGCTGGCAATCTTGCTGCTGGCATTACCGGTAATTTCCATTGTTAGGTAGTTGCTGTCCCATTTTAGATTTAGGTCGTCCGGAATGTGAATACGAATATCTTTATCGGCTTTTATAGTGCGGCTGAGCGAATCTTCAGTTAAAGTTAGAACGGGCATTGTTTTGGTAGAACCGCCAATGGCAAAAACTTTTGAAGCCTCCGAGGAGATAGTGGGCCGTCCCAGACTAATACCTTTGTCGTCATAGGCAATAGGATAACCGTCCGATCCATCTACGATTAATTGGAGATTAGTTTCGGCGGAAGTGGCACTCATGGAGGTAAATTTCAGGCCGCTAACCGTTAAGGTGTCTCCCGCTGAAAAATCGGAGTTAACGGGAATCACTAAATATTTGTTGTTATTTTCAAAGGTGAAGCTAGTGGTAACTTTACCTGCAGCACTGCCGCTTACAGAAACGTCACTCAGGGACGTGTCCCACTTCAAGGCTAAATTACTGGGAATACCAATACGAATATCTTTAGTGGCCTTAATGGTCGGAGTGGCCGGATCATCTTGGACAGTAAATGAAGCGGAGGGGACAGAGACTGATTCATTACTTAGGGCGTAATGCTTAGTTGAGTCGGAGGAAAGGGTTGGGTTTCCCGGTTTCTGCTCAACTAATTTAAAGGCTGAGATAAAACCTTCACCGGCCGACCAAGAACCGTAAGAAACTCCTTTGATGGTTAGTCTTAAAGTGGAGGAGCCGGGAATTATATCTTTCCATTTAGCTACGTAGCCGTTTTCATAGTTATCTCCGCAATTGTAGGTGGCGGAATCATTTTCGCTTTTATAGGAGCTGATTTCAGTGCCTGTTGAACTGATATTTGAAAAACTGCTAGCGTCGGAAAGAGTGTATCGGCACCATTTATTATTAAATTTTCCGCGCATACCAAGGGCGACCAGCTCATATTTTTTCTCAGAGCTTAGATTGTCGAAAACGATTTCCATCGGTACTCCGCTGGCAGAATAATTAATGGCACCCATATTGATTTTGGTTCCAAAATCACTGTAGGCATCAGTGCCTGTTTTTGGATAAACAGGAGGTTCTCGACCGGACCCTCCGTCATCTTCCGGTCCAGTTCTTTCAAGGGGACTTCCTTCATCGTAGGCAAATTGAACGTCAGTTTCTACGCCATTAAAATTAGCTACCAAGTCTCCAACATCTTCATCTCCTCCGCCATTAGAAACATTGCCGGTAGAAGCATAAATACTTTTATCGTA
>CAZRPR010000028.1:3907-5886 GCA_964602125.1 uncultured Candidatus Saccharibacteria bacterium | reverse complement strand
GTATCGGTTCGACTCTCTCTCACTTGTTTTATTAATATTCCATCATCATCTGAGTGGATATAATTAATAGTAGTAAAAGGATTTGAACCGATACCACTATTTCTGGAAGTGCCGCTGGTCCCTGTGTTCATTTCGAAGACCCCATCAAAAGAAGCCATGCGAGAAATATGAACATGACCAGCCAGATAAGCAAAAACTTTTTCGGTCACTAATAAGTTCCAAAAGCGATCTCGATTTTCAGGATGAACATCTAGCGAATCTCCCTCATGGCGACCGTTAGGATAAGCCGGCTCATGACCGGCCACAATTTTATATTTTTTGTCGGTAGTTCTCAAATCGTTTTTTAGCCATTCAAAGAGATACTCGCTCATATCTCCGGAGCTGCCTATGGGACCATCCTCATTGCAGTAAACATTTAAAATGGAAAAATGAATATCTCCTTTATCGAAAGAATAGGTGGTCTCGGGACAAGTTGCCGGTCCCGGTTTTAAATTCCAATCAGGGTAAGAATCGTGAAGATTTTCTAGGGCGGGGATGTCATAAATATTATCCACCTCATGATTACCCGGTAAAGCAAAAAGCGGAGTGTCTTTTAAAGTTGAGTTGTTGTAAGCTCGCAAAAAAGTTGAGCTGATACCGTTTATGGTACCCGGTCCAAGATAGTCGATGTCTCCGCCGGCGAGAAAAGCGTCAAGGTTCCAGCCCGGCTCAAGAAAAGGAATGATTTGATTCAAATCAAGAGTTAAAACTTCATGTCCTCGACTGTAGACTCTCGGTCGAGGATCACTGAAATCAGCAATAGTAACATCCTCCGCTAGAGCCGGAGGAGAAAAGAGGATAGCGAAAAAAGAAAACAGCAGAGTCATTTTTAATTTTCTTCGTTCAATTTTTTTTGCCTTCTTTCTTTTATTGAAAAACATTATTTCTCAAAAAATAAAATTTTATTTTCTTCGTTTCTATATTATTATAAATTAACAAAATCAAAAATAAAAAAGACGAAACTTTTTTAGTTTCGTCTCGGTTGAAATTTAGACAAAAAGGATACGACTTTTTTTCATCTTCATAGGTGCTTTTTTTATTCCTTCTTTGGTCGGGCCTCTTTGAATATTTTCAAGATTTTTTGAGGGAGAATCTTCTTTCAGCTTTTTCCAAGTTTCTTCTGAGCCGTTTCCCTCTTTCAGCTTTTTCCAAGTCTCGGCTTCGTTTGAAAAAGCCGGGTTTGAGGAAAAAACAAAAATTGCGACAACGAAAGTCAATAAAATTTTCATGACAGAAATCCTTTCGGGGCAGCGTTTCCTAGCAGGGGTGAATGATAGTTTGACAGGAGGGCCAAGCGCGATTTTCTTTTTCGACTGATTCTTCCATTAAAATCTTGATGGGCCAACCTTCGTGGTTTTTCTCGCCAAACATTTGAGGTAGAATCACGTGTTTCTCATGAATATAAATAGAGCTTCTATTAATCGCTATACCACTGCCTCTAGGAAGATCCGAAACTACATGAGTTTCCAAAGAGCCCAAATAGGAGTGACGCAATTCCGGAAAATGAGTGATAAGAGCTACGATATCATGCAAAGTCAGTCCCAGGCGGTTGATAATGGAAAGAATCATTCGACACTTTCCTTCCTTTAATCCCTTGGTCTTCCAACCCGGCTCAACGTCAAACAGTAGATAGGGTAGTTCCGGATTCTTCCTGGCAGAAGTCCAGCTGGGAACGTACTTTGAATCAACGGAAGCCTCAAACATATATTTTCTGGGATAATCTTGGTTGATTTGCATACCAACCAGCTGTTGATCTAGAGGAATGAATTGCCCCACACTTATTAAGAGAGGCAAATTATTTTCCTCGCAGACAATTTTGTCCGGGATTTTTTTCCTAAGGAGATCAAGCAAAAAAGATAAGATAGGCATCCTTTCTTGACTGTCGGAATAAAATTTGGGATTCAATATTTTTGTCGCTTGTCGATCAAAGTATTTTTCCA
>CAZRPR010000028.1:0-3807 GCA_964602125.1 uncultured Candidatus Saccharibacteria bacterium | reverse complement strand
GTGGAATCGGCCCAGCCGAATTTCAAGTACCGGCCGGTGGGAATCACTCCGACTGACGACGATCTCTATACGGAACAGTGGGGACTTAACAATACCGGCCAAACTATCAATGCCGGTTCTCTCTATTATGCTTCGACAGGTACGGCTAACGCTGATGCCGATGTGCCGGAAGCTTGGGCAGTGGCGGAGGGTGATGGGAGTGTTATCGCAGCGGTGGTCGATACGGGAGTGGCGTATAGCCATCCTGATCTAGCTGATAATATGTGGGATGGATCGAGCTGTGTTGATGAAAACGGCACGGCCATTGTTGGGGGTTGCATTCACGGTTATGATTACGATGATAACGACAACGATCCGGCACCGGATAATGATAGTATTAATGCCGGTTCTTATTCTCACGGCACTCATATTGCCGGCATTATTGCCGGGGTGGATAACGCGGAAGGAATAGTGGGCTTGGCTCCAAAAACTAAGATTATGGCTGTTAAAACCGCTCAGTTAACTACTGCCGAATTAGTTAAGGGAATAGCTTTTGCCGATCAAAACGGGGCGAAGGTGATAAATGCAAGCTGGGGCGGAGGAAGTGAAGGCGAAGCTAACGACATCTTGCTTAAAAATGCCATTAAAGATTTTAACGGATTATTTATGGCGGCGGCCGGTAATGATAGCGATAATGTTGATGAAGAAACTTTTTTCCCTTGCGGCTTTAGTCTAGATGAAACAGTGACTAATATAATTTGCGTGGCGGCTACTGACCAAAATGATGAGTTGGCCGGATTTTCTAACTATGGGGCAGATTCGGTTTTAGTGGGAGCGCCCGGAGAAAACATCTTAAGTACTGTTGGGGAAATAGAAAATATTGATGAAAAATTTGACAGCACGACAGTCGGAGAAATTCCGACCGGATTTACTAAAACGGGCAATTGGCAGGTGGCGAATGCCCCGGCTGAGTTTGGCTGGGCGACTGGCGACCGAGTTATTTTTGCTGACAATTCCCTTCCTTACGCCGATTCTGTTAACACAACTTTTAGTAATAATTTAACGCATGATTTGAGTGGTTCTACGACTGCCGACCTGTATTTCAATACTGCCTGTGACACAGAATACGATGGAGCCACTACTAATTGGCACGATTATTTAGCTTTGGAATATAGCAGTGACGGAGTTAATTTTACTGAGATTACCAAATGGGATGAGGAAGCTTTAGGTACGGAAGCGGTTGGTTACAGGCGAGGATATTTTAGTAACTATATTCCCGTCGGCTATTTGACCGCCAACTTTAAGCTTCGTTTTCGTTGGGTGACGGATGCTGACAACAATAACTATAAAGGTTGTTTGATTGATGATCTCAAGCTCGTTACTTACAAAAACAGTGTCAATGATGTTTATGATTATTATGATGGCACTTCTATGGCCACTCCTTTCGTGGTAGCTCTGGCAGATTTGATGTGGGAGACGGACGCTGATTTAACCAACAATCAAGTAAAAAATTTGATTGCCGATTCAGGAGATACGCTGAGCGATTTGCAAGGTAAAACTATTTCCGGTAAAAGAATCAATGCTCACCGTGCCTTGACTGTAAAAACCATGAATAGCTTTAAATTCGAAAGTTTGAATCCAATGGTAACGGGCAGTATTAGTGAAAGTAACCATACGGTTTCCCTGACCGTGCCTTACGGAACGAATATTTCCGCTCTTTCTCCGAGCATTGAGTATACAGGGGTGGCCGTTAGCCCAGCTTCGGGAGTGGCTCAAAATTTTTCCAATCCGGTAACTTACACGGTTACTTCCGTTGACGGGACTACTCAAAATTATACAGTAAGCGTAGCTGTGGCCGCTGAAAGAACTAAACAAATAACCTTATTTGAATTTAGAGGATTAGATCCAGTTGTAGCTGGCAGTATAAATGAATCTAGTTCCACGGTCAGTCTTAAAGTGCCTTATGGCACGAACATTACGTCTCTCTCCCCCACAATTGTTTACACTGGTAGCTCAGTTAGTCCAGCCAGCGGATCCGCTCAAAATTTTTCCAATCCGATTATTTATACTGTTTATGACAGCGACGGGATAACAAAAAACTATACAGTTATGGTGACGGTAGCTGAGAATCCGGCCAAACAAATTACCGGTTTTAGTTTTAATAATTTACGCAATGCGGTTAGCGGATCGATAGATGAAAATAATAAAGCAATAAGTTTAACCGTTCCTAACGGTACAAATATTTCCTCCCTAACGCCAAATATTGTTACTACCGGAGCTTCGATAAATCCTGACTCAGGTGTCGCACAAGATTTTAGTAGCCCGAGAACTTACACAGTGACAGCCGAGGACGGTACTACTACCCAGTATACTGCTTCAGTCACTAAAACCGGTGAAGCCTATATTTCTCGGATTCAAAAATCCGGTAAGACAAAATTGGTCTTAACAATTGAAGATCTGATTTTGTCTAAGCAGAAAAAATTTAAACCGACCACCGGCTTCATAAACGGTCGTCGAGTGAGAATCAGTGGGACCAGAGTATCAGGCTCTAGATCAATAATAACCGTCAATTGGCCATACACCAAATGGCCTCGTGGCTCTTATTCTTTTTCCTTCAATTACAAATTACCGATTTCTAAAAAGTCTTACCAAGCAAAAAACTTCACTACGGCCGGCAACGATTTTTGGCTATAGAATATCTAAATATGAAAAAACTTTTTTCTAAATTAAAAGAAATATATTTAAAGGGTCTCTCCGTTGAGCAGCTGATTATGCTAGCTGTAATTATTTTTATTTTTTTTCTTTCCATCTTATTTTACTTAATTTTGAATTCAAAAAATAGTGCGTTTAAAAATAATTTAACTAAAAATTCTTCAGAAAAAAATATTTCAGAACCGGAGCAAAAAAAATCGGATAATAAAAACTCAAGCGTTAAAAAATTAGATAATCATTATTCAAACACAAATGTTCATTCTTTAATTTTCGGCTCCGAGGAAGAGGCTGGAGCAATAGAAAATGATACCCAGATAGAAAATACAACAGATTATTCCTTGCCCGAAATACCGGAAGATATTAGTAATGAAAATTTTTACAGAGAGGAAGATTTATCACCTAGTCCAATGGACGGGTTCATTGAAAAAATAAAGGAAGAGCATAAAAATGATTCGAAGTACAGTTTAATAGTTGATTATCTTAAGCCTCTAAAAGAAGTTGCTAAGGGCAGGAGAGCCTGGAGTAAATATATGAAAATTAACGCCCAGAAATTTTTTGATGAAAAAAAGATTAGGGAAATTGAGAAAGAAATAAATCGAATTAATGGCAATAAGGAACAAAAAATTAAGAGCTCCAACTACGGAACTCTGGATGAAGTTTTCTCGGCTATTAAAAATGATACTGCTTTGTATATTGAAAAGCCAGCCATCGATGGCTTTCTTGAACATACTAAAGACATAGCGGAAGATAGGGGTCCATGGTCTCCAACAGTAGCTGAGTTGGGCGATGTTAATTTGGAGGAAGCTTGGGTTGACCAACTAGATTCAAAAATTAGTTCACTTAAAAATCAAAAAGCGAAAAAATTCAGAGCCGTTTCTTATAAAAATTTAAATCAATTAATAGCGGCCATTAAAGAAGATACAAAAAATTATAAAGAATTTTTGGCCAGAGATCAATTTCTTGATTACGTTAAAATACTTTTTGAAGAAAAAAATCCTAGCGGAAAAAACTTGATTGATAGCGGAGTAAATTTATTGGAACAATACCATCTAGACGCGCTTAAAACTTTTTTCTAAGCTCGGCTTTCCAGGTCTAAGGTTTCGTCGATGCGAATTT
>CAZRPR010000027.1:0-10861 GCA_964602125.1 uncultured Candidatus Saccharibacteria bacterium | reverse complement strand
AGATTATAGATTATAGATTATAGATTATAGATTATAGATTATAGATTATAGAACCTCTCCTTAGTAGAAAAATTCATAATTTAAAATTTCCAATTCCAAATTTCTAAAATAATCCTTAATTTAAAATTTATAATTCCTAATTCCTAAAGTAATTTCTAATTTCCGAAATGACCTTTCTTTTTCGCCTAGTACTAATTATTATTGCTATTAGCATTATTGTCGTCATCTCACTCGGGGTGACGCAGGAGACGTATCGCCAAGAACAAATTCAAAAAGAAATTGAGGATTTGAGGGTTCAGGCCGAAAAGAAGGAAAGAGAAAACCAGAAGATGGCAGGGTTAATTAATTATTTTGGCACCTCTGATTTCAAAGAAAAAGAAGCTAAAGAAACTTTGAGCGTCCAAAAAGAAGGAGAGAACGTAGTCTTGGTTAAAGAGGAAGCATTGTCTGAAAAGGATAAAATTGAAAAAGAGGAAGAACAAAAAATAGAGGAAGAAAAAGAACTGCCAAAAAGGGAAGATACTCGTTCCAATCTACGCAAGTGGTGGGACTATTTCTTTGCCACCGGCTAAATCTATTTTTAATTTTATAATTCGATTTGCCAAATTCTTATTTTAATCTTAAGACAACATAATTTATCTTAATCTTAAAAAAAGAAAAATTATGCGTCTCTTAACCATCGATAATGGCAATGAGTTACCTCAAGGTTACATTAATGGTTTTGTGCGGGCCGGGTTCAAGGGAGATCGTGTTTCCGGTTTTAAAAAAGGTGAGTGGATGCTAATCCAAAATAATTACGACCTGGTAATTATTAGTGGTGGAGAACCGGCAGCGGCGATTTTATTTATTAAAGAAACAATGCACAACATCTTCAAAGGCTTCATTCTGGTTTTATCCAGTCAAAGCTCGACAGAAGATCGAGTGGCTTTCTATCAAGCGGGGGTGGACGAAATTTTAGTCCCCCCTTTTTCTTTTCTGGAAGTTTTGGCCAAAGTAAAGCTGCTGGCCGTTAGAGAAAAAAGAAGAAATTTTCGCCAAAAATTTTTTTCCCTGGACGATCTTTTTTTGGATTTGGAGAGATATCGGGTTTTCAGAGGCGGGAAAGAAATTAAGTTGAGAAAAAAAGAATTTGACCTGCTTTACTATCTGGCCATCAATGAAGGCATTGTGCTTAATAAAACTACCATTCTGGAAGCGGTTTGGGATTTTAATATTGAATTAGCCACTAACACCTTGGAAGTGCATATTCTTGCTTTGCGCCGAAAAGTGGATCGAGGTCATGATTCCGCCAAAAGACTTATTCACACCGTTTACGGTCGAGGTTATTATTTTGGTTTAAGCAGGGAAATCTACTCTTCTTCTTTGTTGGCTAGTGGATCTTTCTGATCGAGAGAAACAAATTTCAGTTCTTCTTCGGGGAAGGGAATCATATTGAGTTGTTCAGGCACTTGATTTAATTCTTTGGTGGAGCGAATCTTAGCCATTTCCAATTGCAATTTTTCCGCCTGGGTTTCCAGCTTTTTGATTCGGTTTTGCTCTTTTTCGATTTCGTAGCCTTTGGTAGCCGTCGAATTAGCCTGGATCAGATAGATAAGGCTCATTAATAAGAAAATCATAACCGTAATCACAATCAAAGACGTTTGACCGATTTTTATTTCCGGCAAAATAGAATGTCGTTTTCGGCCTTTAGCTTTCTCGGGAACAACGTTTTTGTAGAAGATTAACGGTTGAGTCATATTTTTTACCTTTATTTTAAATTTCTAATTTTCAATTTCTAATTTCTATAGTTTTTCTGCTACCCGCATCTTAGCACTGCGAGCATTGGGATTTTTGGCTATTTCCTCCGGTTGGGGAACTAGGGGTTTCTTGGTCAAAACTTTCAGACTGGGTTGATGGCCACATCGACAGATGGGCATTTCCGGCGGACAAATACATTCTTTCGTCTCCTGCCGAAAAAAATTCTTGACGGGGCGATCTTCTCCTGAATGAAAAGCGATGGTCACAATTCTGCCTCCGGGGTTCAAAAGTTCTTTCGCCTCCTCCAACGCTCTTTTTAAGCTCCAATCTTCTTGGTTGACGGTAATGCGTAAGGCTTGAAAAGCTTTAGTGGCGAAGTGAATCCGACCGAAATATCGCTTAAAAACTTTTCTTTTAAGGAGATCGACAAAATCGGAAACTTTTTCCAAAACCAAACCTTCATTTCTCTCTGCCAGAATAGCTCTGGCAATCTTACGACCGGCCGGTTCATCGCCCTTCTCCTTAAACATTCGGGCTAGATCATTTTCTTCCCACTCATTGAGAATTGTGCCGGCTGTCAGTTCGGTTTTTTCATCCATGCGCATATCTAATGGGGCATCGCCCTCTGCAAAACTGAAGCCACGGCCCTCCTCGAACTGAGTGGTACAAAGCCCAAAGTCGAAAAGAATGCCTTGGAAGGGTAGTTTTTTTATTTTAAAGGAGCTTAAAACTTCTCTTAAATCTTTGAAATTCGCCTTAATGATTTCGATTTTTCCGGCCTTGATTTCTGCTTGGAATTTCTTGCGTCCGGTGGTCACTCTTCTTTCATCTTGGTCTAGGGCGATTAAAAAGACGTTTTTCGTTTTTTTTGTTTGGGCTAAAAAAAGGGCGCTGTGTCCTCCTTCTCCGAAAGTGGCATCCACATAAATGCCGGGAAGAACTTCTCCCTTTTCATTTCTTTGGATCCAGTAATTGAGCGACTCGACGGGCATGACTGAAATATGCATGGGCTAATTTTTTTAAAACCAACAAAAATTAAACGGAAACGAAAGAAATTAAATAACTGATTAATAAATCCCGAGCTTGCCCAATTCTTCTGCCATTTCATCTTTGCCTTTCTCCGCTTCTGCGGTCTGGCGATGCCACCTCTCCTTGTTCCAGATTTCCAATCGATCGTAGAGACCGGTCACCACTGCTTCTTTATTTAAATCGGCAAAATCATTCAGGTAATTGGGGATAAGAATGCGACCTTGACTGTCCACTTCCGTTTCTACCGCCTGAGACAGAGTAAGTCGAACAAACTGACGCATCTTTTTTTCTCCCAAGGGCAATGAGCCTAACTTTTCGGCCAACTTTTCCCACGTTGCTACCGGATAGACAAACAAACAACCGTCCAAACCTCGGGTAATAATTGCTTTTATTTTAAAGGAGCCTCGAAACTTAGCGGGGATGGCAATTCTTCTCTTTTTGTCAATTGAATGCTGGTATTCACCGATAAACATAGTCTTTTGTTTTAGAGAAACACATTTTAACACTTATCCCCACTTGCCACCACTTTAGCTTTATAATAATTTCACAAATTTTTATTGTCAAATTTATGGAAAAAATAAAAATAACGTAAAATGAAATTAGATTTTTAATAAAAATTTATGCCTAATTTAGTTCAGTTGGCTTTAAGTCAAGGAGTGCCGGTGGAGACGGTGGTTTACGTGTTGATGTATCCCGTCATTTTGACTATTATTGCCTTCGCGCGTCAGATAATTGGAATCAAGGCTTTTGGTATTTACACACCTTCCGTTCTAGCGGTGGCCCTCCTCGCTACCAGCCTTAAATACGGTCTGGCCATATTTACAGTTGTCATCTTGGTGGCTCTGGGAATGCGTTATTTACTGAGAAACTTTCAATTGCTTTATATGTCAAGAACGGCCATCATGCTTTCCGTAACGGCCATTTCCGTTCTGATTCTTCTGGTAATTAGTGGTATGTTCAATCGAACCGGTTTGGCCAGTGTTTCCATTTTCCCCTTGCTCATTATGATTACGACAGTGGAAAAATTTGTGGTGGCGCAGATTGAAAAAGGTTTTCGCACGGCCTTCTTTTTAGCTCTAGAGACAATCCTCCTGGCGATTATTTGTTACTTTGTTGTTAAGTGGGAAGCTTTTCAAATGCTAGTCTTGACGTATCCGGTAACGGTTTTACTGATCGTGCTCCTAAACATCTTTATTGGACGTTGGCAAGGACTTAGACTTTATGAATATTTAAGATTTCGTGACGTTATAAAAAATGTTGAATTACCTCGAAAAAAGTAGATTAGTGCTCGGGATGAACGCCCGCAATCTGCTCTATGTTCGCCCCTACAATCCAAAAGAAGCGAGAAAAGTCGCGGACGATAAAATGCTTTCCAAAAAAGCTTTGATGAAATTTGATTTGCCGGTGCCTCATTTGATTGCTCGTATTCGCAGTCTTAAAGATTTGGACAATTTCGATTGGGATCAATTGCCGTACAGTTTCGTTTTGAAGCCTAATCGGGGTCTGGGAGGTGAGGGTATCATCGTAATTTATGGCCGCAACAAGAAGACGGGTAATTGGGTGAAGGCGGACAAGCGAGAAGTGACAGTAGAGGACCTCCGCATGCATATTCGTAACATTTTTGAAGGCACGTATTCACTTTCCAATCAGCCGGACAAAGCCTTTTTTGAGGAACGGGTAAAGTTGGCACGTATTTTCAAACCGTATAGCTATAGAGGTATTCCCGACCTACGTATCATTGTCTTTAATCGAGTGCCTATTATGGCCATGCTGCGCTTACCGACTGAAGCCTCCGGCGGTCGGGCCAACCTTCATTTGGGAGGGATCTGCGTCGGGATAGATATGGCGACGGGCGTGACCACTCATGCTATTTCTCGTAATTTAGCTACTCAGCAAGATTATCATTTGGATTTTGTACCCGGCACCCGGCTGCCCTTGGCCGGCATTCGGATTCCTTATTGGCAGGAATCATTAAAAATTGCTGTTGAATGTCAGGAGGCCAGTGGCCTGGGTTTTCTAGGGGTGGACATTATGACGGATCGAGATCGTGGACCGGTAGTGGCGGAAATTAATGTCAGACCCGGACTTTCCATTCAAAATGCTAATCAAGCCCCACTTCGGGATAGATTGGAGCGAGTGAAGGGACTTAAAATTTCCACTACTAAAAAGGCGGTGCGTCTTGGTCAAGATCTTTTTGGCGGAGAAATTGAGGAGGAAGTGGAAGGAGCGACTGGTAAAACGATGGTAGGCATTTTCAAAAAAATAAAAATCTATGGTCCCAGAGGAGAAATGATGGTTGATGCCAAACTGGACACGGGAGCTTATTATGTTTCTATTGATGAGGATTTAGCTATCGAACTCGGTTACGGGGAAGCGCTGGCGGTTTTTAAAGAGTATTTTCCTTACTATCACGGTTCTCAAATTTTTCCCGATCAAACTATAGAATACCAATTCGAGGCCATTAAAAGAATTCGAGATGAGCACATGGAAGAAATTATTGAGAAATCAGGTGGTCTAATTAAAAATATTAAGCCTATCTATTCTTCCAATGGTATTAGTATTCGACCCGTTATTGAAACGCGAATTATTCTTGATCAAACTTCCATTGCCACTAAGGCGACTATCGTGAAACGCAAACATCTTCGCTATCCAGTCATTATCGGCCGCAAAAGCTTACGGTCGTTTATTATTGACGTGGGGAAGAAGAAAGAGTAACCCCGGGGGGAGTTCAAAGTTTAAAGTTTAAAGTTTAAAGTTAAAAGTTAAAAGTTGAAAGAGATCATAAAATTCCCCTCTTGAGAGGGGTGCCCGAACGATAGTGAGGGCGGGGTGTGTCGAAAAGAAGACACACACCCCGTCTCACCTTCGGTGAGCCACCCCTCTCAAGAGGTTAACACACCCCGTCTCACCTTCGGTGAGCCACCCCTCTCAAGAGGGGAATGGGGAAAAATAATCAAATTCCCTAATAATTTTTTCATGAATTCTCCAACCCATTTTCATCTAGTTGGCATCAAAGGTCAGGGCATGACGGCTCTGACGGAATATTTGTTACGTAAAGGCAAAAAGATTACCGGTTCTGACACGGAGGAAAAGTTTTTTACAGATGAAATCCTAAAGAAACTAGGCATTAAATTTAAGGAGGGTTTTCGAGTGGGGAATCTGCCCAAATCGGCCGAAGTTTTAATTCACTCCACCGCTTTTTTGCCGGCAACTAATCCGGAAATTAAAGAAGCGGAGAAAAGAGGTTTGAAAATTTTAACGTATCCGGAAGCTTTAGCCGGTTTTTTTAATGAAGCGGAGGGCATTGCCGTAGCCGGTACTCACGGCAAGACAACCACTTCTGCTTTGCTTTCAGAGACGCTACGTTTCTTAGGTTTTTCTCCCAGTGCGGTGGTCGGCAGCAAGGTTAAAAATTGGAGTGGAAACTCTCTTTTTGGCGAAAGCAATCTGTTTGTGATTGAGGCGGATGAACATCAAAACAAATTACGTTACTACAATCCTCATTCCATCATTCTCACTAACGTGGAGTATGATCATCCCGATTTCTACACTACCGAGGAAGCATATTCTAAGGCTTTTGAGGATTTTTTAACTAAAAAGATTAAAGGCGAATCGGCTGATCTTTTGGTGGTAATGAATCAAGATGACGTCAAGAGCCGAAAACTTAAAGCTAAGATTAAAGATCGAAAAATTTTAACTTACGGGAAGTCAAAAAGTGCTGACTTTGAACTTAAAAAAGTGGAAGGCAAAGTGGAAAAAAATTCGGGTTTTGTTTCTCAACTTTCCTTTAGGGCCAAAATCGATCCGGCCATTCTGCCCGTTGCCATGAAAAGGGCTTTCTTTGGCAAAGTGAAAGTGTCTTTGATCGGAGAGCATAATGCTTTTAATGCCTTGGCGGTTATCGCCTTTTTAATGGATTTTATTTTGAGTCGAAGAATTAAAAACAAACTTGATTCGAAAAATAAAGCTTTAGCGTTCTGGGCGAAAGAACCTTTGCCCGAAAACAGGGCGGCGGAGAACAAATGGCTGGGGCGTTTGCTGACAGTCATCGAGTCTGGGCTACTTAATTTTGCTGGCACGGAACGCCGACTGCAATTCAAGGGTAAGGTGAAAAAAACTTGGATTTTTGATGATTACGCCCATCATCCGAAGGAAATAGAAGTAACTTTAAAGGCGATTAAAAAGATTTTTCCTCGCCATGAACTTTACGTTATCTTCCAACCACACACCTACTCTCGAACGGAAACTTTCTTAAAGGAGTTTGCTATCGCTTTGGCGAAGGCTGATCGCGTTGGCGTGCTGGTGATTTATAGTTCCGCTCGGGAACAAAAGGGCGAAATTAGCGGGGCTGATTTAGTGAAGCTTATTCCCAAAAGCAAAAAAGCCGTCTATTTTGAGAGTCATGAGGAGGCTTTAAAAAGTCTCAGGCAAGAAGCGTTTTCCCGCCCGAGAATTTTAGTGACTATGGGCGCAGGCGATGGTTTTAGGGTGGGAGAGAGGTTAGTTCAAAGTTCAAAGTTCAAAGTTTAAAGTTATAAAGTTGAAAGTTATAAAGCAGAAAGTAATATTCCTTCACTTTTAACTTTTAACTTTTAACTTTTAACTAAGTTCATGCTTGCGAGATCGTTTTTTTTCCTACTAATCAGTGAAGTGCTTTATAACCTTTCCGGCTATGTGATTCATAGTGGGATGGGTAGGATTTTGGGTCCGACCGACTACGGTCGTTATGCGGTGGTTATTACTCTCACGACGATGATTATTATTCTGATTGGCAACGGCATCCCGACAGCGATGAGTAAATATTTAAGTGAAGTGTTTGAGAAAAATCCCGGTAAAGTACCCGTCATTAAAAATCAAGCGAAAAAATTGCAGTTTTTTCTGATTTTGTCCGTGGCGGTGGCTTTTTTTCTCCTGTCACCCGTCATCGCCGGCATTTTAGGCGATCCGGGATTGGCTGATCTTTTCCGACTTTCCAGTTTGATCATCCCCACTTTTGCCATGGCTTCTTTTTATTTCTATTACTACACAGGTATTCACGAGTTCAAGGTGCAGTCTTTTTTGAAGATTTTGCGTTCGGTCGCTCGCATGGTTTTTATTATCGGCTTAGCGTGGCTTTATAAATCTTCCGGTCAGGCTATTGAAGGGGCGATTGTTGGCTACGCCCTGGCACCGTTTATCGTTTTTCTAGGCGCTCAATTTTTCGATCCTTTTCGTAAGACGCAAGCGAAAGGAGATTTTGATATAAATAAACTCTTCCACTACGCTTGGCCCGTTACTTTCTTTCTGGTAGCTTATGAATTTCTGGTGACTATCGATCTTTATTTGGTTAAAGCCCTTTTGGGGAGCGACTATCTAACTGGGATTTATAACGCCGCCATTACGGTGGGGCGTATTCCCTATTATCTTTTCTACGCCCTGACCATTCTCATTTTGCCGGCCATTTCCAAGGCTACGGCTGACAAGGATCATGAGAAGACAGAAAGATTAGTGAGCGAATCTTTTCGTATGCTGGTCATCTCACTTCTCCCCATTTGTCTTTTGATGTCTGTTTTCGCCGAACCAATTGTGCGGATTTTTTACAGTCAGAAATTTATCGAAGCTGTCCCACCAATGCAAGTCTTTGTTTTCGGGGTCGGCTTCTTAACCATCTTTTACGTGGCCACTTTCATCTTAAACGGTGCCGGCAAGGTCAAAGTGCCAATGATAATCTCTCTAATCGGTCTAGCGGTCAACGTGGTTTTGACTTATTTTCTCATCCAAAAATACGCGCTAATGGGCGCTGCTTGGGGCACCACTATTACGTCTTTAGTGGTAATGGTCATCTCTTTGACTTACGTCAAAAAACATTTCGGCTATCTTTTCAGTCTAAAAAGCTTACTGAAAATCGTGGGGGCTTTTCTTGTCTTGTTAATAATTACTCGCTTTTTGCCGACCACTGGCTGGATATTTTTGCTTCTAGCTCCACTCTGTCTGGCTTTTTATTTATTTTTGTTATACCTTGGGGGAGAAATCGGAGCGAAAGAATTGAAGTTGCTTAAGGAGATGCTTCGACGTAAGAAGAAAAAGGCGGTCGAATAGGCCGTGGTGGCGGAACTGGTAGACGCGCCAGGCTTAGGACCTGGTTCCCTTTATTGGGATTGGGGGTTCGACTCCCCCCTACGGCACAACAGAAATTAGAAATTAGAAATTAGAAATTGGAAATTATTTAAAATCCCTATAAAATAAAAAGAAATAATTTTTATTTTAAAAAAAACAAAAAAATGGTTAATCGAAAAAAGACAGTTTTCTTCACATTAAGCTCTTTTTTGCTGTTTATTTTCTTTTTTACCAATTTGTGGGCAAAGGAAAATATAAGTAAATACAATAAACCAAGCGTCAAGCTGCCTGATAAGCAGATCGATATCGCTCCCCCTATGGCGATCGGGCCTTTCTATTCCAATTATGAGAGTTCCAAAATGGAGCGGGTTATGCCTTTTTACACCCCGCCTTTTGCTGATTTTAAAATTACTTTCGATTCAAACGGCAAGAAGTTTTTTGATGTGGAAAACAACTTTTCTCTTAAGGGGAAAATTCTTTATTCTTCAGAAAAAGTTTCCAAGGAAGTAAAAAAAATGAGAGATGATTGCTTGGCGAGTCAAAAGGACCGAGCGGAGGAGCAGAGAAATTTAATGTGCCAACTGATGCCGACCTACTCTTTTCCGGAAATGTCCAATGTCTCTATTCTGGTGCAGGTTTGGCGAGCGGATCCTGACAAGGCAAAGGCTAGCAAAAAGGGAGATTATCTGGTTGATGAGTTTTACGGCGCAGAGAACCTGACATTGAAATCGGGAGAAGAAAAAGGTTTTGAAATCAAAAGACCTTTGGTTGAGAATTTGGCTCCCGGTCAATATTACGCCTCTTTTTTTGTGAATCAGTACAAAAGTTTTACCCTTTTTAATTATCCCGTTAACGTTTTTGCTCCCCTGGTTCGATTCGATTTTGACGTGGCGGGAGAGGGCAAGCCGGTTTCAAAAACAGTCTTAATTGATAAAGACAATATAAAAATTAACGGTCAAGATTACTCGGCCGTATTGCCTCCACCCTTGGTTAAGGAAGTTGGGGGCAAGGTTAAATTTGAAGTGCCAGTGAAGAATTTAGGCGATGACAGAGCTGATGGAAAGATTGCTTACACTTTGCAAAAATGGACTGAAGAAGACCCGAAGGATATTTTAGCTAGTGAAGAAGAGGGCTTTACTTTGGAGGCGTCCGGGGAAAGAGTTTTTACCTTCGAATTTACGGCTGAGGAACTAGACAGCTTTGGCAATTTGCAATTAGTTTTGGAAACGGCTGGAGCTAAATCGATGACAAATGTTCACTTTGCTTTAGCCGGTAAAAATCGAGGGGTAATTAGATTTTTAGGAATATCACAAGATGGAAGAGGTGATTCTTGGCCTTTTTTCTGTCTGCGAAACGCTCAATGGCAAGGAGAATTTGAAGGTAAATTGAAATTGGATTTTTTTGATCAAACGGGCAAAAATAAATTAGCTGAATGGTCTGAAGAAGGGGTGATGGAGGCGAGAGATGGAGTGTGTTTTGTCTTAAAAGATAAAAATTTGTCGAATTTAGATAAGAATAATTGCTTAATGATAAAGGGCACGATTACAGATAAATCCGGCAAAATAGTTGATGAAAAGGAGGTCTTTCCGAGTTGCAGTGATCTGCAGGCAAAAAAACAGCTTGAAAAATCGACAGTTAAAGGCTTAACTTCAAATAGTCAGTTGACTTGGACGATCATTCTTGGTGCTCTGTTGATTTTGATGCTAGCCGTTTTTATTAAAGTAAAAATATATAAGAAATAATTGGAAAAAAATGAATTATGTTTTGTTGATACTGTCTCTGGTTATTTTTCTGACACCGCTAAGTTCTTCTGCTTACACTGAGACTAAAACGGGCTCAAATGTTACTTCTAAATTGAGTGGTTTTGTGCCTAATGGAGGCATTATTCCCGCTACTCCCAAAGATATCAATAAATATTTTTCAGTAAGCGACGCGGAATTGACCGCGATTAACGCCTGTAACGTTAAAAAAGCGGCAGCGGATGCTTATTATAACAGTG
>CAZRPR010000026.1:0-11531 GCA_964602125.1 uncultured Candidatus Saccharibacteria bacterium | reverse complement strand
TTGGGAGGGATTTTTTATGAAAAATGAAACGGAAGATTTGGAGTTAAGGAAAAAAATCAAAGCGATTTTTAGTTTGCTTGACGACAACCGTGGTAATTCGGAGGAAATTATAAAAAAGCTGAGAAGCTTAGATCCTAATTGGCGAGAAATTCTAAAGGAAAACAAGAGGCTCGAACCAACTTCAGCAGAGAAGGAAATTCAGAGGAAAAAATTTCTTTTCAGAAAAAAAATCGAAGGCAAAGTTTGTCGAAAAAAAATGGGAAATAACACTTTCCTGGAAAAAGTTTTCTCTTTCGAAAAGAAAACTCTAACCTACATGAAACAAGAAATTTTTGACCCTAGTTTAATTGAAAATTTCAAAAAGATTGATTGCTCCAGCTATGAACGCTGTCTCAATCGAGCCGCCATCTTAGGCTGGGTAGGTTTTTCCTGCAAAAACTGTGCCGAATTTAGCTAAATCAACCGAAGCTTACTGTTCAAAGTAAGCTTTTTTTAAAAAGACAGGAAAGGAATGGAAGGAAATGAAAGAACTTTTTCGCATCATTGACCCGCTTTTTGGAGAAAACAACATCTACAAAATGCAGGCTAGAAGAACGGTCTCTCTGGGGCCGGTGATGGTTGGCACAGTCGCCAACAAAAATCTACCTTGGATCGAAGTTGAGATTATCAATGAAAACAATTGCCGAAAAAAATTAGGAGCCCCGCTCAACCAAGATGGAATTCTTTCTCACTTTGATTTGCAACGAGACAGAAAAGCTGAGTACATTGGGATCTCAGCGAGCATGACCAACGCCGTTCCTCGTGCTTTGAAAATAATCAAAGACTACAAGCATCTGCCGGAAAACCTTCAGCCAAAAGCAATTATTGTGGGTGGTTGGCACGCCGGTGATTCACCGATGGAATTTTTAAGAGCTGGAGCGAATGTTGTTGTTAGGGGAGAGGCAGAAAAGTTAATCTCTCCTTTGCTGAACACTCTCAAAAGAAATTTATCCTTAAAAAATCTTCCTGGCATTTCTTATCTTCATCGTAAAGAGCAGAAAGACAACTTACCTGGATTTATTTCTTTAACGGAAGAAGATTTAGAAAACCTGCCTTGTCCTGATTTTGGACTGGTTTGTTTTGCAAAAATCAAGCTTTTTCCCATGGGAAGAACTCGCGGTTGCAGTGGAAGATGTCGTTTTTGTCGAGTAAGAACGGAGCCTCGGTCAATATCGCCTGAAAAATTTATTCGGCAAGTTGAGACAGTGGCCAGCAAGGGAGCAAAAAAGTTTTTCTTAATAGATGATCGTTCAGAGGAAGATCTGGAAGGTTTCAAAAAGGTCTTGCTTGGTTTAGTTAGTTTGCGAAAACAGAAATCTTTACGCCTAGAATTCACCAGTCAGAATCGTCTTTCTCTAGCAGAGAAACCGGAGGTTCTTGCCTTAATGAGAGAGGCGGGCATTCGAACAGTGGCTATTGGCTTTGAATCACCCATTCCAGAAGAACTAAAAGCCATGCGAAAACCAATCAACCCACAGAAAATGGTTGAGTGGACAAAAACTTTTAAGAACAACGGACTTTACGTTCACGCCATGATGATTTTTGGCTATCCACTTTCCACTTGCGCCGACCCTGAAATTGTCGAAAAAATGAATTCAATCAGTATCAAGGAAAAAACGAAAAAATTTTGGGATTTTATTCGAACAGCCAAACCCGATTCTTTGCAAGTGCTTCTCTATACACCGATAATCGGCACCCCTGACTATGCTTTTCTGGAAGAGAATAATCGATTAAGAAAAGACTTAAGCTGGGAATTCTACGATGGCACTCATCTGGTTTTTGTGCCGGACGAAGGAATCGACCCAAGAGAATTGCAAGAAGAATCGATCAAGTTGATGAGAAAATTTTATTCATTTAATTTTTTCTGGCGTTTCGGTCGCATCTCTTTAGTCCTAAATTCCATCCGTTTCGGCCTTATCACTATTGCCATGCCTTTCATTTGGCTTTTGAATTTAAAAATTCGCCACTTCTTTTACTTTTCTTTCAAAAAAACTTCCAGTTTAGCTTGGCAGTCAGCAAAGAGATCTTTTCGTAAAGCGAAAATATCGCTTGGAGGATCTTCAATTATTTCTTCCTGGCTAAAAAAATTCAAAAAAATGGGCCCCCTTTGGCCAAATTTACCTTAAAATATAGCGATTTATCGTTAAAGCTATTTTAACCGAACTTTAAATAAAGTTCGGTTTTTTTATTACAGAAAAATATTAACGCTTTAGCTGATAAATAAAAATATTTTCGTATTGAGAGACCACTTCCCAATCAGCATAATAATATTCTTTATCCATTTTTTCTTGATGGGGCAGGGGACCATTGGAAATTATCAGCACCCTAGAGTTATTTTTCAAATCAGAAAATTTTTCCGTTCTTTTTAAACTTTTTCCGATAGCCGCCCAATAATCAGAATTATATTGAGGCCAATCTAAATTATAGAGAGTTAGTTGATCGGCTCCCAAATAATATTTAGCAATCACGTAGTCAAAAGAATTTAAGATATAAAATTCGTTTTGAGCGTATCGATCTTTATCTAAAATAAACTGGTTCCAGCCTTTGGAATAACCCCTGTCAACCGTCAAAAAAGATAACAACAAATAGATTATTACGGTGAGGAAGAGATAAATAGGCCTCAATCTTGATAGCCAAAAACCAAGCAAAATAAAAATAAAAAAACCGGCCGACATTAAATATCTGGCTACAAAAAAATTCTTACCCAGAAGAGAGAGCAATAGAATCTCCAACATAAAACCAAAAGAGAACATAAGCACCAAGAATATTTCTTTTCTTTTTTCTTTGATTTTTGTCACCCAAACAACTAATAAAGTTAAGAAAATTACAAAAAGGACACTGAGACTTAGCCAATCGATACCTTCTATTTCTTTCGTTGAAGGCATACCGGCTGACATTTCGCCCAAGGGCGTACCAAAAATAAACATTTGAACATTAACGGGAATATCTCCAAAGCTGGCCGGTTTTATCCAATCTAAATTACTGTTTTTTGATTGACCTAGATGAAAAATAAAATTGGGAATCCAGAAAGAAAAAATTAAAATGAAAATCGTGAGTGATAAAAAATAAAATTTATGAGGGATAAAAGTTACAAATAATTTTTTTAAATTATCAATATTAAAAGCATTATCCAGATTTTTTTGCTCTATATTTTTCCAACCGAGATAGCTTAAATAAAAAATCGGCAACATGACTAAGCCCATGTAATGGGTGAGGGAAGAAAGGCCGACAAAAAAACCCAGCAACAAAAAATTTATTTTTTTAGTTTTATTCTCCAAAGTCAAAACAAAAAAATAGGTAGCAACTAAAATTAAGAAAACAAACATTGAATACATTCTACCTTCAGCCGAATATTGAATCGCAAAGGGAGAGACGGCCACTATTAGAGAGGCAAACAATCCCGCTCGAATCCCAAATAATTTCTTAGCCAAAAAATAAACCACCACTATGCTGGCCATGCCAAAAATCAAGGAAAACAAACGAATTCCAAAAACACTATAATCGAAAAACCAGGCAAAAATTTTTAAACTGAAATAATAAAGTGGTGGATGAACGTCCTGTCGAATCATCTGTAAAAGCCCAAAAAAATTCTCCTTAATCGCTATTCCGGTAAAAGCTTCATCGTACCAAAAATCTCTTTTTATTATATCTTTTAACCGCAATACTAATCCCAACAGAAAAATCAAAATTAGAAACAATTGTTTAAATTAAAAATATTTTTTATTATAACATGAAAAAAAATCGATAATTTCGAATTTCTAAAAATTTATGTTAATCTTAATTTAATAACTAAAATAATTTATCTGAGCTATGTTTTTGATTGATTTTATCTTGCATATCGACACTCATCTCGGTGAAATTATCCTTGAATACGGTAAACTGACTTACGCCATTCTCTTTGGCATCGTCTTTGCTGAAACAGGTTTTGTCTTCACTCCTTTTCTGCCAGGAGATTCGTTGCTTTTTGCCAGTGGCATGTTCTCCGCCACCGAAGCTCTGAATATTGTCTACGTCATTGTAATTCTTTGGCTAGCTGCCTTCGGCGGGGATAATACTAACTATTGGATTGGCTATTTCTTTGGCAAAAAAATCGTCAAGAATAAATATGTTCCCATCAATCAGGAGCATATTGATAAGACGGAGGAGTTTTACCAAAAACATGGCGGAAAAACAATTTTTCTCGCCCGCTTTATGCCGATTTTTCGCACCTTTGCCCCGTTTGTAGCCGGAATCGGAAAAATGAAATATCAAAAATTTGTAACCTACAGTTTTATCGGTGCTACCTGCTGGATCGGTGGATTAACCTTAGCAGGTTATTTTTTTGGCAACATCCCTTTGGTAAAAGACAACTTTTCCATCGTTATAATGGGAATAATTATTATTTCTATCGCACCGGGAATATTTGAAGTCATCAAAAGCAAGCTCAGCAAGAACAAGCCCTAGAATCACTCTAAATTTTAAAAAGACCAAAATGCTCGAAGTCAAAGACGAAGGAATTATTCTTAAAAAAACCGATTTTGAGTTCGAAAATGACTCCGTTCTTAATCCAACTTGTATTCAAAACGGAGATATCGTCCATATGTTCTATCGAGCCGTTAAAAAAGGCAATTTTTCCAGCGTCGGCTATTGCGAGTTAAAGAGTAATCAGGTCATCAAGCGACTAGACCATCCGGTTCTCTATCCCGAGTTTGATTATGAAAGCCACGGCATCGAAGATCCTCGAATTACCAAAATAGATGGCATCTACTATCTTTTTTACACCGCTTACGATGGCAAAAACGCTCGCATTGCCTATGCGCAAAGCAAAGACTTGATTAATTTTGAAAAAAAGGGAGTAGTTTCTCCGACTATTACTTACGACGAGGCTGAGGATATCTTCAGACAGTCACCCGACTTGCAGGAAAAATACTTTCTTTTCGAGTCTTACTATAAAGAAAAACACGGTAAAGATATTCTGCTTTGGGAAAAAGACTCTTTTCTCCTGCCTCAAAAAATAAATGGTCAGTTCATGCTTTTTCATCGAATTCTACCGGGAATCCAAGCAATTTACTTTAAAGATTTTAAAGACTTAACGGACGACTATTGGAGAAACTACTTAAAAAAATTAGGTGAAAATATAATCCTCGACCCTCGCAACTGGTTTGAAATTAGAAATATCGGAGGAGGAGCCGTTCCGTTGCTCACCAAGGAAGGCTGGCTGTTAGTGTATCATGCAGTCGAAGACACCGGCAAGGGAAAAGTCTATCACGCCGCTGCGGCCCTCCTGGACAGAGATAATCCTCAAAAAGTTATTGGTCGCCTACCTTATCCTCTATTCTCACCTTCCTCCCCCTGGGAAAAAGAAGGAATAGTATCAAATGTAGTTTTCCCAACGGGAGTCGTCGAGAATGCCGGCGTTGTTACCGTATATTACGGAGCGGCCGACGAAGTAATCGCCGCTAAATCTTTTTATTTAGAGGAGCTTCTTTCCGAAATAAAAAAACCTATCTCCTTTTAATTTTTAATTAGAATCCTTGAGTAAAAAACCTGTCATTCTTTTTTTGGCCACCTTTCCTCCCACTAAATGCGGGATTGCCACCTTCACCGAAGACCTGTCAAACACCTTTCGCTCCCTGTTCTTCCAAAACTTCGATTTCAAAATCATCGCCATGAAGCGCGAAGGGGAGCCAAAAACCAAAGATAAAAGAGTTTTTTGCTCCATAAAAAGAGACGATTTAAAAAGCTATAAAGACTGCGCCAAAAGAATTAATCTGGAAAAAAATATTGCCTTAGTGAATGTTCAGCACGAATTTGGCATTTTCGGAGGCGAATTTGGATCTCATCTTTTAAGTTTTTTGGAATTACTTAAAAAGCCGGCCGTAGTGACTTTTCATTCAGTTGTGCCCAAGCCACCGCAAGAGATGTTGACAGTGACTAAAAGAATCGCTCAGACAGTCAAAAAAATTATAGTCATGACTGATGATTCAAAGAAAATCCTTGAAAGAGACTATCAAATTACCTCTCAAAAAATAGTAGTTATTCCTCATGGTATCCACTCCTTTCCCTACGAAAATTCTGTCAGAGGAAAAAATAAACTTAAATTAACTGACAAGAAAATCCTGCTCACTTTCGGTTTTTTAAGCCCCAACAAAGGCATAGAATACGTGCTTGAATCCCTGCCTCCAATCGTAAAGAAAGTTCACAATATTCTTTATCTAGTCGTAGGAGAAACTCATCCGGTCCTCAAGAAAAACGAAGGAGAAAAATACAGAAATTTTCTCAAGCAAAAAGTTTCTGAGCTTAAATTAAGCAAACATGTTAAGTTTGTTGACGGTTTTCAGTCGGTCACCAATTTATTGCTCTACCTTAAGTCTTGCGACATCTACATCTCAACTTCCTTAGATAAAAATCAGGCTGTTTCCGGCACTTTTTCCTACGCCCTAGGAACGGGGAGGCCGGTGGTCTCAACCGATTTTGCCGGTGCTAGAAGCACTCTTTCAAAAGAAAACGGTATTCTGGTGAGCATAAAAAACCCAGCGGAATATTCAGCCGCCATTTTAAAACTTCTAAAATCACCGAGAAAAAGAGAGCTGATTTCTCAAAAGGCCTATTTTGAAACTCGAAAAATGACTTGGCAAAACGTGGCCCTGGCCTATCTTCGAATTTTTTCTCGCTATTTAAAAAATTTACCGGAAGCGGAAGCTCTGCCTCCAGTCTCAATCTCCCATATTTTAAAGCTGACTACTGATTTTGGCATTATCCAATTTGCCAAACTTTCCGAACCGGACAAAGAAAGCGGCTACACAGTTGATGATAACGCCAGAGCCCTGATTTCTCTTTCTCTATATTATAGTAAAACGGGTGATAAAAGTGTGCTTCGCTATTTAAAAATCTATCTTGAATTTTTAGATTTTACTCTCGGTAAAAAAGGTTATTTTTTAAATTACGTTGATAAAAATAGAAAATTTATCACCAAAAGAAACCGAAAAGAAAGTCCCGAGGATCCAACTTCCAGAGCTATTTATGCTCTGGCTCGAGTTTTTGCCGAAAAAAAACTGCCTCTCGGAATAAGAAAAAAGGCTAAGCTTATTTTCTCTAAAAGCTTAGAAAAAAATCCTTCTTTTGAATACCCCCGTTCCATTGCCTTTCTTATTAAAGCTCTTTGTTACTTTTTAACGGCTGAAAAAAATAATACTTACCAAGAAAGATTGGAAAGTGAAGGGGATCGTCTGATCTCAAAATTCAATGAAAGTCGTTCTCCTGGTTGGCATTGGCCGGAAAGTTTCCTGGCCTATTCTAACGGCACTATCCCCGAGGCTCTTCTTCTAACCTATAAAATAACGAGAAAGAAAAAATACAAAAAAACAGGACTTCTTTGTTCAAACTTTCTAATTAAAAATAGTTTCGCCTCTGATAGATTCTCTCCCGTTGGGCAAGACGGTTGGTTTCATCGAGGCGGAGAGAAGAAAAATTTCGACCAACAGCCGGAAGAGGTGGGCGCTATGATTGAGCTTACTAAGATATTGTACGACATTACTGATAAAAAAATCTATTTACGCAAAATGAAGACAGCTTTCCATTGGTTTTTAGGCGAAAATCATTTAGGCCAATTTATTTATGATTGCGGAACGGGTGGTTGCTACGACGGCCTCAAAGAAAAAGAAGTCAACCTCAACCAAGGAGCTGAGTCCACCGTATCTTATTTGATTTCTAGATTAATCATGGAAGAGATGAAAAAAAGAAGCTAAGACAATATTCTGTCTATTAGGGTGTCACTTCAGGAATCTCTTTTTTAGCTTCGATTTGTGTTGATGGAGTTGGGATTGGCAAGTTATCATTCAGATTAGAATTTACAGTGTCAATATTCTGATTAGAATTCACATTTGCTTCTTCCATATTTTGATTGGCATTTTCGACTAATCCAGTCCCGACCTTCTCTACCGTTGGAACGTCTATTGGCGGCTGGGATGGTTGAGGTGTCTGGAGCGGTTGATATGATTGAGCTGGAATGGATTGAGGCAAAACTGGAACAGCGACGTTTTTAGATTGCAAAAAAAACCAAGCGCCGGCAGCTCCGACCAAAGCTAAAAGAAAGCCAATAACTATTCCCAAAAAAAGTTTTGATCCACAATTATTTTTATCTACTTCAGCTTCCTTTTGCTCCAAGGTCTCAACTTTCCCTACGGGCATTTCAGTAACGTTATCCATCACATTAGTATTAGAAGGGTTAATGTTAGAAGAATTCATATCAAAAACCGGTTGCCCCTGAATCGGCTCGATCGGAGATTCTGCTATTTTAGGAGTGGACCCGCCGGAAAAAAAATTATCGCCAGAGCTACCCAGCTTACCAAAACCTAAATCTCCAGGCTGATTGCCTAAGCTTGAATTTTGAGTGGAGGTCGGCACCGGTTCCGAATTAATATTTTCGACATTGTCCTTTTTTTCTTCTGTCATTTTTATTTTTTTAATTTTTATAATCTTTTTTAATGATATCCTCTTTTTTTCTTCCGGTAAATAAAAAACGGGAAGACGAATTGATCGTATTCCCGTTGGTTAACTTTTATTGAGAATTTTTTACTTTCTCATTTCCAACTCTCTCTTTTCCCACCAATATTTTATTGTGGGAAATGGAAGGCTAAACAATTTTAGGGGCTCCGTCAAAATATTCCAAACATATTCATATTTTAAAGTTTCAGCCTCCCACTTAGGAAAAACGGGAATACAAAAAATAGTTGCTTTGATTCCTGCCCTTATTAATGCTTTTTTTAACTCAATCTTGCCCCTAAAAAGATGGTACCAACTTGTAACCAAATAAATGGTTATTTTTTGAGGCGATTCGATTCTCTTCAAACGTTCCAAAAATTCTCGGATATTTGTTCCGGTATCTACCGATGTAGCTTCTCCTCCTAAAATTGTCTCTTTGCCTACGCCACGGAAAGACAGCCAATGATTCATCATTTCAACCGAATCTTTTAGCTTCAGTCTTTTCCTTTTTGGAGAATAGCCTCCCGTACAGGCAATCAGATCAATCTCACACGAAGTAAATAATCTTAAAACCTTATCCAACCGAGCGATCGTTTCTCCTTTAAGCTCTTCTCTATAAACAATCTTAATCTCTTCTTTATGCTCTAATTTCTTGACTCTTCCTTTAAAGAGTGGCCAATGAAGCCAAAAGGGAAGCCTTCTCTCTCTCCGATTGTAAACCTCCTTCAAGCTTCCAGCTGTCAGAACCAAAGCAATTTTTAGCTCCTTTTTATCTCTTTTGTCTTCCACGCTAACCCCCTCTGAATTATACTGACAATCTATTTATTTCTTTGAATTTCCACCAAGAATTGGTAGCTTATCCCGACAGAATAAAGCCAATGCTATCGTCACTTCTCCTTCAAAACATTTATCCTTATCCCATCCGGCTAAAGCACACGCTCGATGCATTCCTTCAACTAAGAAAATTTTGTTGGCGTGAATTATTCCTGTTAGCATTGTTTTTTTAGGAAAACTATTCTTGATTGCAATAATTTTTGGGTTTTCGGTCACAATCGGATGATCCAAAACATCCTTCAATTGTTTAGGTTCAGCACCTTTGTAAACCAGCTCTGTCCAAGTCCGAGAGGGAACACCATAAATTTCAGGTAAAAATTTTATGGGGTCTTTAATGGAATACAAAAACCACTCTAGATCTAGAGGATCTAACGGTTTCACATAGTCATTGCGCCATTCTTCCCAAGAAGAATAACCCCTGTCTTCCCAATGTTTTTTCCAAGAATCTTGCCAGGCTTCCAGTTCTTTCCAGTTTTCAAAAATCTCCTGAAAGGAAATCGGATTAATAAATTTTAGAGCACGGCAATACGCTTTTGGTGTAATCATTTTTTGTTCTCTCCTTCCTTTGTTAAAGATCTGTTAAGTTAGTTATTATTGGAACAGTCTTTCGGTTAAGTCAATAGGGGGAAGGGAATAAATTTCTATACAATTTGCCAAGCTATAACCATCGCTATCATAAAAACATTGTTTCTAATTTCCTGAAATAGCTATTTTTTTTATTGCTTCTAATTTTTTGCTCTTTTTTTCTTCCGCAAGAAATTTAAGACTGCCAATAATTGTAGTTTTGACGGGAGAAATTCCACAAAAATTGAGCACTCCTGTTTTGATAATTTTTATTCCGGGAGCACCGAACCAAAAACGATAAGCCAAAGCTGGTCCGTCCATCGTCGTAATCAAACGAGCCGTTTTTCCAGCTAATAGTTTTTGCTGTAGAAGTTTTCCCTCCTGAAATTTAAAACCGAAACCGGGCAAAATTATCCGATCGAAAAATCCTTTCAGAATTGCCGGAAAGCTGGACCACCAAGTGGGAAAAATAAAGACCCAATGATCCGCCCAAAGCATATCAGCCTGTGCTGATTTCAAGTCCGGCTCGAGCTCCTGGATTTCTCGATAACCTTTATGTAAAATCGGATCAAATTTTAATTCGCCTAATTTTATTTTTCTAATTTCATGTCCGGCTTCCTGTGCCCCTTTTACGTAAGCTTCAAAAATACTACCGCAAAAGCCCTGATCGTAAGTATGCCCCAAAATCAAAACGATTTTTTTCATAAGAAAAAATTATTTTTAGATTATTTTGTATTTTACCAAAATAAAAGACTAAAGTCGATAAAAAAACGGGAAGACGAATTAATCGTATTCCCGTTGAATGGTTTTGTTTATTCTTCTTTCTAGTTTCTAGTTTCTAAAGATTCTTTCAAGAAACTAATTGCTCTGGAAAGTGTCTTCCTGTGAGTTGATCTTTGAGAAGCTCTTCTCTTTAGACTGCACACGGCCGCATCAAAATCGCCTTTGTTTGAAAAAACTACCGGGATCAAATCGGCCAAAATATTTTTTATTCTATCATATTTTTGACCCTCAATCGACCAAAAGAAAGCTCCCAAATGATTCGCCTCTAACGTGGAAGCCATTTGACTTTTTCTTCTTTCTTCATACTCTCTAAGCTTTTTTACGATTTTTTCTGCGCCCTTGTCACTTTGCTCCAAAGCTTTGCCGTAAGCTGCTCCTTTTTCCTCCAGCTCAAATATTTCCAAAAGATAGTTGGTGAAGATTTTTTCTAAATCGTTAAGACCGAAACCTCTCGATCTTAAAAGCATTGCTACCATTTGATCTCGATTTCCGCTAAAATCAGCCCAAACAGAATAGAGTGAATTTTCTTTTATTTCTTCTATTGTTTTGTCCACTCTTTCCTCATTCTCAGAAAATAATAAAAGCCAAATCACGCTTAAAATATTTTCCTTTTCCTTTCTGGAAATCCCTTTCTCCTGGAAAGCTTCCAAACAATTCTCTAAACTATAGCGCAAGAAAAGTTTCGGATCCTTCTCCGCTGAAAAAAATTTTTCAAACATTTTTTCCTCCTTTTGTTAAAGATCTGCTAAGTTAGCTATTATCAGAACAGTCTTTCGGTTAAGTCAATAGGGAAAAGAATATTTCCTCAGGTAGTATATTTGAGTAATAATGGCTTCAGTTCATTTTAT
>CAZRPR010000025.1:10080-12673 GCA_964602125.1 uncultured Candidatus Saccharibacteria bacterium | reverse complement strand
TCTCTCACCGAACCGTATTCCATTTCCGATTGAATCAACCCTTCCATCTCAATCGGTCCTGAGCATAACCTTATCTTATCTCCCCCGTTATTAAGCGAAAAATCGGAGTCTTCATTTCGAAAGACAATCAAATATTTTCTCGGTTCGATTAATAGATCTTCTTGAATTGGCAAAATATTTTCTTGGGTAATAAACAATTCGTGAGTGTTTTCAGTATCGTACAAAACCCACCCCGCCAGATCCACCCAGTTTTCACTATCGTTATACAGCTTTACCCACTCTCCATCAGGCATTGAGGCGCTGTCAGAACCGACCGGATCGGGCAAGGCTTCCGCTATTTTCACTTGTCCATTTAGAATAGGGTTCTCTACGGTGATTAAAAATTCCTTTTCTTCTATTCTCCCCCTGTCGTTTGAAGCCTCCAAAAGAACCTTAAATTCTCCCGGTTTACGCTGTTGGTAAATGAGCTTTTTACCGCTATATGATGAGTAATCTCGTGAATCATTATTGTCTAAATCCCAACGGAAGACCCACTCCTCCGACGTCTCCTTTGACAACTCCGCCTCGATTTCAAATTCTTCCCCCGCCTTTATTTTCTTCGGGCCAACAATGCTCACCTCAATGGACATATCCGACTCCGGCAATTCCTCTTTGGTATTGTCGTTGGTGTTGGTATTGTCGTTATTATTGTTATCATCATCGTTTGTATTGGTGTTTTCGTTCTGGTTGATATTTTCATTTTCTACGGTGACATTATCGTTCGTATTCGTGTTTTCGTTTGTATTATCGATTTTCTCCCCTTCAGATGAAGGGGAGTACCCCGAAGGGGGGAGGGGTTCTGATGCCGAAGGCTCGGGATTTTCAGAACCCTCCGCCTCGTCGTCTAACTCCTCAGCACCTCCCTTCATCTGAAGGGAGGAAAAAGATCCCTCATCCACGATCTTCAATCGGGCGGGTTTCAACCCGCCCCTACTGATCCTCATCCACTCGCTCTTCTCGGTCTGAACCTTCTCACTCCTCCAATTAACCGACTCTGATTTTTTCTCCGCCCCCGCTAATTTAAAAAATCCAAAAATCACTAAAAAAATAAAACTCAAAAAAATCAGGACCACTTCCCTGCCCTCAATTTTATTTTTTTTACCTCTTAAGACATCCCCAAAAATTTGATGAATTTTTTTCATTTTCAAAATTAAAATTTATCCCTAATTTGGTTACAAATTATTCATAAAACAGCCTGATAAAAAACTTTTAAAATCTAAATTAAATTATTTATAGATTTTTAAAAAAATTTCTTAACCCTCTCTATTCATCGATGTTTTTACTCAATAAATTTTTGATGTCGTGGAGTCTTTCTTAACTCTAAAATCCATATTCTTAAATTTTTAATCCGGTTTCCCAAAATTCTTCTTTTTCTAAAAACCTGTGAAAATCTCGGGAAAACTTCATTTCCCGATTCACGCTATTAATCAGGGTTTTGCCCTTTTTGGACTTTTTCTCCCCTCCGATATTCTTTTTTTGACAAAAAGAGATCTTGTCTTTAGGATTACATAACGGTCGAAAAAGAATGAATCCACCAAGATTCGTTCTGCCCTTTAAAAATTAATTATTCTAGAGAGGAGGTGCAAACATGGAAGAAGAAAAGAAAAACACCTCCGAACAAGAAGCGGAACAAAACAAAGGTCGCGAAGACGAAGTCGAAGAGTATGAGGAAGACGAAGATCTTTTCGTTGAAGACGACGAAGAATATAACGAGGAAGCTAACACTTGGGAAAGCGCCAAAGAATGGTTTCAAGAGAATCTCCGAGTGGTCCTCTCCGTTATCATCGTTGTGCTGATCGCCGTTGGAATCTACAACTACTCCAGCAAACCGACCAACGAAGACCAAAGTCGTATCGACGCTTTAATCGGCGAAGACCAGGTTGTTCTGGAAGAGGAAGAAGCTCCAACAGAGGAAATCAACGTCACTGAGAAGGAAGATGGCAGCGAAGTCGTAGTCAAAGAGGAAGGCAAGGAAGGCGAAGTCAAAGTTGAGACTCCCGAAGCCACTGAAGAACCAGTCGTAACGGAAAAGAAGGCCGAAGTTGAGACTCCCGAAGCCCCTAAAGCTCCCGAAGTCGCTCCTGAAACCAAAACCGCCGAGCCGAAAGTCGAAGCTAAAGTCGAAAAGAACATCGAAGGTCTCCACGTCACCGCCGCCAAAGGCGATGGCCTCACTCACTTGGCTAGAAAAGCCGTCCGCGAATACTTGGCCCAAAATCCCGACGCCACGATCACGAAAGAACACAAGATTTATTTGGAGGACTACCTTCGTAAGAACGTAGCTACCGGTAAAGTCAAAGAAGGTGATGTCAGGGTATTTGGAGATCAACTTATCGCCGACGCGCTGACCAAAGCCAAAAGCTTAAGCCCTGATCAATTGAACAATCTTAAGCAGTACAGTGTCAGAGTTTCCGACCTTTAAACCTAAATCCGTTTTAAGTTTCGGAAGTTTGTTTTTAGCACATTAGTTTTTTTCATATCTCCTCTAGTCAATTTCAACGTAAATTGGCAGAGAACAAAAGCCCCTTGGATATTTATTCAGGGGGCTTTTGTA
>CAZRPR010000025.1:7917-9980 GCA_964602125.1 uncultured Candidatus Saccharibacteria bacterium | reverse complement strand
ATGTCATTTATTTATCTCGATTACGCTGCTACCACTCCCCTGTCGCCCAAGGTCAAAAAGGCAATGGATCCTTTTTGGTCTGACAATTTCGGCAACCCTATGTCTCTTCACTCCGTCGGTCGTCAAGCCCGACAGGAAGTGGAACTGGCCCGACACAATATCGCTGCTTATTTTAATGTGGCCGACGAAGAAATTATTTTCACTTCCGGTGCCACCGAAAGCAATAATTTAGCCGTCAAGGGTGTCACTAAAGCGATAATCCGCTATATCAAAAGATATTCTTCACGATTTTCCTTGCCCCAAAATTTTATCCCTCACATTATCACCACCGCCTACGAACATCACTGCCTGCTGGATTCAGTTAGAGAATTGGAAAGAGACGGCTTAGCGGAAGTAACTTTTATTCAGCCAGACAAAGAGGGTCTGATTTCGCCAGAGAGTATAACCAAAGCCATTAAAGACAATACGATTCTGGTCTCGGTCATGTACGTCAACAATGAAATCGGCACAGTGAATGATCTTGAGACTATCGGCAAGCTAATTTCCAAAACCTTTCTCCGACGCAAAGAAAAAGCGGGCATTGCTGACAAAGAAGCTCTGCCTATCTATTTTCACAGCGATATCACTCAAGGCGTAAATTATCTCGAGTGTAACGCCAAAAAGTTTAATCTTGATTTATTCTCCTTTTCTGGCCACAAAATTTACGGTCCCAAGGGCGTCGGAGCTCTCGGCGTCAAGAAAAACATTCTCATTGAAAAGATTCAGCAAGGCGGTGATCAAGAATTTAATTTAAGGGCAGGAACCCACAATTTAACAGGGATTATCGGTTTGGCTTCAGCCATTAATGAGGTCTCTAAAAGTAGAACGGGAGAAGGCCGGAAAATCAAAGAATTACGCGATTATTTTCTAAAAAAAATCAGTCAAGAGATAAAAAACTTCCAGATAAATGGCTCTGTAAAGAGAAGAATCGCTAATAATTTAAACTTAAGTTTTGCCGCTGTCGAAGGCGAAAGTCTGCTCCTACTTCTGTCCGAAGCGGGTGTTTATTGCTCCACCGGTTCCGCCTGTTCCAGTGAGTCTCTCGAGCCTTCCCACACCCTGCTTTCTATCGGCTGCACTCATCCCGAAGCCCACAGTAGTCTTCGCTTCTCTTTAGGCACCCAGACAACTAAAAAAGACCTTGACCGAACAGTCAAGATCTTAGCTACTTCAATTGCCAAATTACGAAAAATAACAGGAAGTATAGAAATTATAAATTAGAAATTTTAAATTATAGAAATTGGGAATTGGAAATTATAAATTTTAAGTTTTTCCTTAATTTATAATTTATAATCTATAATTTCTATATTCCAATCTTCTTACTCAAGCCTTTCTTCCAAGTAAATTTTTTAGTGGTGGTGGAAGGTTTTTTACTCCATTTATATTTATACACTCTGATTTTGACTTTTCCCGGGCTTAGAGCAGTGTACAAATTCGCCTTCCCTTTTTTGTCAGTCAAGTCCATATCTATCAATCGACCAGAATTGGCATCGTAAACTTTAACCAATGATCCTTTAGAATTTTTTACCTTGCCACTTTTGACCTTAGTAACTCTAACGCTTAACTTTTTATAGTTTTTACCGTCCGCAAACTCATCGCTTTTAAGAGTGTTTCCCTTCAACCTTTCTACCCCTTCATCGCTAGTGTCCATTATCCAATACCACTCAGCTAATGCCCCATCCTTCGTCCCTCCCTGTTTATAGAACCTGCCCAAACCAATAGTTCTGGCGCCTGAGGTCAGCATGTTCTCCCTATGCCCTTCAGAAGCCTTCCACGCATCAAAAATCCCCTGTGCCGTGTCATATCCCCAACCGATATTTTCCGTCAAGAAATAGAAACCGTAGTCCTGACTTCTTTCCTCCGGTGCTCGCCCGGTACTGTCAATATGGATGTGTAAATTTGGATCGTCGGGATGATTGGCAAAATCCTCCGCCATATATTCCGCCGCCGCCTGAACTGATTTGGTCGGCTTAAGTTCAGTCAGTTTATTTTCTTTTCTATAATCGTTTATCAAATCAATTACT
>CAZRPR010000025.1:1509-7817 GCA_964602125.1 uncultured Candidatus Saccharibacteria bacterium | reverse complement strand
TCTTTTCCAAATAAAAAACACCCCCGCCAATGCCCCTAAAAAAATAATTTGTGAGCTGGGGGGGTGCTTCCCCCAGACAGAAGGCTTCAAAAGAAATAGACAGTTCGGTTCTATTGCTTTTGGTGCCCTCCAGTCCGGGGGATTCAAAAAAACACCTTCAAATTTTACGACTTTATTTTTTGGTAAAATTTGAAAAGTTTTGGAACGCTTAATTTCATCCTCCTTAATGAAATTTTTTTAATTATTAGTAAGGTGCTTTTTGCTCTTTTTGTTTTTTCGAAGCCCTATGGCCTCTCCTTCTCGCCAAAGCGAGAGGATAATTTTACTTAGATTTGAAGTAAAAGATCCTCTCATTTTGACTTTGCCTAAATTTTCGATTTTTTTGATTTGTCTTTTTTCTTTAAGGTACTTTGGTCTTTTTTGAAAACCTTTTCTTTTTGATTTTTATTTTAGCTTACGGGTTGAATTATATTAATTTTTTTTTCTTTGACAAATTTTCAGGAAAAGCTCTGGAAAAGTACTCTTAAAATTGTGGAAAACTTTTTAAAACTCGCTTTATTAAAAGAAAAAATCGGCTATTTATTTTATGATTCCCAAAGGCTATTTTTTATCCACAACTTTTCCACAATATTATTTATTTTATTTTTTTAGGTTTCTTCCCACTTTTAATATCCCATACATCAACACCCCGACCGGTAATATAATGCCCCCTATCATCGCCCAACGATGACTAAAATTAATTTTTTCAGTCGTTGCCAACAGAAAGAAAATCGCCGACGTTAGAAGAACCAGCCTGTCGGATAGATTAGATTTTAAAGCCTTTATACGTTTTTTAAAGGCAAAAACCACCACCAGTAAATCTCTTAGCAAAAAGGCTAGAATAAACAATATCAGAGGATATTGCTGTATTGGTGAAAAAAGAAAAGCCACAAAGCAAGCGTACGTAAAAAACCGGTCGCCCACCGTGTCCCAAAGACGATAACCGGCATCTCTAATTACTCTTCCATCCAGCAAATCCAGCAGAATAAACAGTCCGAAGACCCAAAAGAGCCGTTGGTCCGTCCTCAATATATAAGTAAAGGCCAGGCCGGCCAGAAAAATTTTTAGCAGCAGAACAGACCAAGCTGACAGTAAAAAATATTTTTTAATCATTTCGAGTTTCCTGTTTTATCTTTTTATCATTGTAAATGTATCGCAGACAAGCCGGCAAAAACGAGTAGTCGTTCATATCTAGAGCGTACGAATTACACGGCTCAATAAAATTCAAATCGATATTTTTCGCATTGGGGAAAATGCCAACCGTAATAAAATTAAAGGGGCTGAGCAACAAATATTTACGGCTGGGTAGGTGTTTTAAGTTTCTCACCAGTCGGTAGACCGCCGCTCTGAAATATTTATTTTTGATAAAATTCCAAAGCAGTTGATCCAGCAGAAAATAAAGCGAAAAGCCAATCAGGGAGAGGGTTTTTGATTTTTTTTCAAATATCGCATCGACTTTTTTATTTATTTTTTTCAAATTAAAAACGTTATTTATGGAAACGTATTTACCTTTGTATTTTAAGGCTAAGGCCTTCACCATACACTTGCCGAAAAGTCGACTTTTTTTAGGATTACCAATAGCAAAAAGGCGATCCAAATTACAAACCAAACGAGTGGCCGAAGCGAAATCTGATTTTTTAAGACCATAAATTTCATTCAGTTTTTCAATAATCTTTGATGGCGGGACAAAATCTTCTTCCCGGTACCTCCCTACCCTCCAAATCGGTATAGCTGAAACGGTTTTCACGTTCGGAAAACGAAAAAAGAATTGATGAAGCGCTTTTATGTCATTTAAATTTCTATTATTCACCATCACTGTCCAAATTGACGTGGGGATTTTATAGTAAGCTAAATTTTTGAGAGCTTTTTTCTTAATTTCAATGTAGTTCCCTCCCCTGATGTATTCTGAGTCTTCTTTTTTCAAAGTATCAAACTGTAAAAGCACGGAGCGAAGCCCCGCTTCCGCCAGTTTACGCACGAAATCTCTGTTAGCCAGTTTTATGCCATTGGTAAAAAGAATAGGGCTCTGATTGTTCTGTCTGATTTTTCGAATAATTTTAAAAAGCCCCTTCTTCATCGTTGGTTCTCCGCCAGAAAGAAAAATTTGTTTGTATTCGCTCAGTCTTTCAACGTCTTTCAATAAAAAATGATTTTCCTCATAATGATTGGCATTAGCAAAACAGACCGAGCAGTTCAGATTGCACTTTTTGGTCAAATCTACGATTATCTGTCTGGCTCCACCGGGATTATATTTGATATCCAACATCGCTCGATAGATTTCCGGATCATCCCAAACGTGGTCTGAGATTTGCTCTCCGTGCTCTTTGCATATCCCTCGCATAAAAACCCGACCATTGTCTTCGTACACTTCCGCCGAAATCAGCTTTCCACAAACCGCACAAAGACTTTTCGTTTTGTTAATTATTTCCATTTTCATCGACTTTTACCAGATTAAATCGTCCGTGCAGTCTATCAATTTTATATGTTTTGTAAAGTTTTATCGATGTTTTTTATTTCTTGTCAATCCCCACATTTTCCGTAATTTATAATTTCTAATCTACAATTTCTCCCCTTGTTCCTTTCCTCTTTTAACTTTGAACTTTAAACTTTTAACTAGATACCCTATCGCCCCCACAAAAACCATAAAATAAAAAACCTGATTGAGCGTAAGCCCGTTTTGAAAATGAAAATTTGAAATCGGCAGGTCGTCACTGCGAAAAAAATCGGTAATCACTCGAGAGAGCGACATCCAACCCAAAATAAAAAAAGTCGTTACTCCAACTGAATTTCTGGTCTTTTTTCTTAACCAAAAGACTGCCCAAAATAGAATAAAAAGACTAACCGCTTCGTAAATTGAAGTTTCGTGTCGAATCTCTCCTCGAATCTCCATACCCCAAGGCATAGTGGTAATCTTGCCAATATGCGAGTGATAGAGCACGTTTCCCAAACGATAAAAAAACAACACAATCAAGTGAGCCCATAAAAACAAATCTAAATAAACCAAAAACTGCTTTTTTTCTTTAAAAAAAACACTACCCAAAAACACTGCCAAGACAAAACCAAAAAGCGTCCCGGCGTAGACTCTCCCCGCCCGCCAAAATTCCGTGATTTTGAAATTAGCCCCATCATTATGCAAAAAATCGTGTGAAATAAAAAAGAATAATTTAGCGAAAAAATACATCAAAAAAAGTTGTAAAACAAAAATAAAAAATATTTTTGCCTTCTCTATTTTCATTTCGCGGGCTTGGGCAAACAAAAAAATCAAGCTTAGCGCCAAGCCCGTCCAAAGCAGCAACTTCCAGCTCTCGACCGGATAGCCCAACAAATTTAGTGTTTTCAATTCAAAATAAGGAATGAAATAAAACATTTTTTTAAACTAAACCACTTAAAAACTTACTTGCACTTAAAACACGCACGCCATTTCTCGTGACATCAACGCCCTCTTCCTTCACCACTTGGTACAGAAGAGGAATTCCAATCTTTTTAGCGAAATAAAGTAGGTTTTTTGAGATATTTCCATCAAAAGAAGTTTTTGTTTCAACAGCCATCCACGGTTTTTTATCAATCGAAATCAATAAATCAACTTCTCTTTGATCCATGTCTCTCAAGAAAAAAACTTCTGTTTTCAGTCCTTCTCGGTCATAAAAATAATCAGCAGCTTTGAGTAAATGCGAAGCAACTAAATTTTCGAATCTTTTGCCCTCGTCTTCAACCTGAGACCAATCCCAAAGATAAAGCTTCGGCTCTTTACGCAAAGAACGAATTTTGTTCGTCGCAAAAGGATATATTCTAAAATGATAATAAAATCTTTCCAGTATATCCACCCAGGAAGCAGCTGTTTTGTGAGTAACATTCAAATCTTCTTTGATCGAATTTACAGAAAATAAAGAGCCAACCTTTTCTGGTAAAATTTCAACCAGAATTTGCAAGGCGGATAAATCTCTAACTCCCTCCATGTCACGGATATCCTCCTTCACCAGCAGATCCATCCTCTCATTATGAAAGCGCCTCAAAGTTCTTCGATTCTTCTTGAAGAGAGGTTCCGGGAAGCCTCCAAAAGCGAAAAGATCCTTTAAAATCACTGCGCTCTTTTTTTTCTCAAGAAAAACCGGCTCTTTTCCGGCTTTCAAAGAAATTTTATCTTCAGTCAACAGCTCTCTTAAAGAAAAAGGATGTAGCCTATAGTAGTGATATCTGCCCATCAGAGAGTCCCCTCCTTTTCTATAAACGTTTAATCTGGCACTGCCAGTCGCTAGAATAGAATATTTTTCCTTGTTTTTATCGAACTCACCCTTTAAATAGTTTTTCCAGTTTTTATATTTATGAATTTCATCAAAAATTAGCAACTTTGATTCTGACGGAAATTGATTTTTCATTATACTTTCCCTGTCCTGTCTGTTATCCCAATTAAAATAGCTAAAACTCTCAAAGCTTTCTTTCCCTATTTCTTTTGAAAGAGTTGTCTTACCCACCTGTCTTGGCCCTCCCAAAAAAACCATTTTGTTTTTGAGATCTTCCTCAATGGATGAGTGTAAGTATCTTTTCTTAATCATTGAAATAATCAATTAATTATTACGTAAATATTATACCGAAGTATAATATTTTGGCAATTTTTTTATAGTTCGGGAGAAATTTTCATAATTTATAATTTATAATTTCTAATTTCTAATTTCCCCTCGTTCCATCACCTGCCAATCGAATTTTACATCGGTGGTGAAGGCCCGGTTAATTTTGACGGTGAAACCGAATTGGGACTTTTCGGTAATGGCATATCTGAATTCCGGATTCAGTCCCACCTCGCCAATCGGGGTCAGACCAATTACGGGCGTTCCGGTGTACGGTTTTTTGAATTCAATTTTTTTGTAAAGCACCGGAATTTTTTGTCCGAATTCGTCCAGTTTAAGCATCGGTTGGCCGAAGTCGTCCAATATGTCCAATCCCGTGATTGGATCTTTTTGCGTTTCATAAACTCCCGGTTCAATTATCAATTCTCCCGCCGTATCCTCTCCCGCCACAATGTGCCCCTCAACCTTCAAATCTCCCGCCACAATCACATTTTCCACCACCGTCAAATTCTTCACGTTCAAATTGGCAATCACTTCCCCCTGCAATTGATCGGACAACGACAGGGCGATAAGGCCGTCGATTTTCTCCCCTTCAGATGAAGGGGAGTCCTCCGAAGGAGGGAGGGGTTCTGATGCCGAAGGCTCAAGGGGTTCAGAACCCTCCGTCTCGTCTTGGGCGGGCACAAGACCCGCCCCTACCTCCATTTGTTCTATCTCCGCCAATCTCCTCTCCAACTCCTCTATACTGGTACTATTGGCTTCAGTTGTCGTTTCAACGCTGGCAAGACGAGTGTCGAGACCGATGACTTTTAATTTTTCACTTTCTACGTCCACCGCTAATCTTTCCACTTTTAACTTTTCACTTTCAACTTCGGTCGTAAGTGCTTCTACTTTTATATTAATTTCTTTAAGTCCCTGAACCAACAGTGCATCAAACTCAAACGGCAACTGTATCGCCATGGCTTTTCCTCCTTGGATTAGTTCTTTGTCTTTGCCTTGAGGATCTATTTCATTGACCCAATTAGGGAAGATTTGTTTTAATTCTTGAGCAATAAATCCTCCTTGTACTCCTGTTTGATTGCCATGTTCGGTTGGATTAATCCATTTGTATTGGACGGGATTAAGAGACATAATCTTACTGGTGGCGTCGGTGACTGGTGTGACGTCTTTCTTGAGACGAGAATCAGAAGAGTCTGCCCAGGAACCACCTCCAGGCTTGGCTGCAGAGTTAGCGGAAAGTTGTAATTGAAAGGAGGGGTTTGTTGTACCAATGCCGACATTACCAGAAGAATTCACAACAAGAGCATCTGATGCTGTCCCCGTAGTAATGTAGCGAACTATAACGATACCTGATCCACCGGCGCCACCATTGGAAACGCTAATACCCATTCCTCCTCCTCCGCCTCCCGTGTTAGCTCCTCCAGCACCTCCATCACAAGGAGGATAGGAATTAGTTTGTTGACCATTTCCGCCCGAATTTCTTGCTGATCCTCCGCCCGTGCCAGCAGTTCCACTACTATAGTTAGCGCCACCACCTCCACCACCTAAGCCCCCATTACCTGAAATTTGTCCCGAGGTTTGTGATCCACCACCACCTCCACCACCATAATAATAATTATTACCGTCTATGTTGCTTTGCATTCCGTTGCCACCATTACCTGAAAGGTTTCCTGAGGCAGATCCACCGCTTGTTCCCGCGCCACC
>CAZRPR010000025.1:0-1409 GCA_964602125.1 uncultured Candidatus Saccharibacteria bacterium | reverse complement strand
GCGCCACCACCACTTCCACCGCCAGCAACCACAAGTACTTCCACCCTGCCAGAGCCACTTGTTGGTGTAAATGTTCCATTAGAAGTAAAAGTATGAACAGTATAGCCCCCCGAAGAGGTAATTGTTCCGCCCGTAGCAGATAAAGTCGATGCAGGTGTTTTTACGTGTAAAAGTCCGACTGGCGCCGTCGTCCCGATCCCCACATTTCCACTGGTTGATAGATATAATTGTGTTCCAGTTTGAGCTCGTAATTCTATAGGATTATATGCTGAGGCGCCTGTATTATATCCAAGAATACCCGCAAGACCAGAGTATGTCTGCAGGAGTATTCCATTAGTGCCATCCCTAAAGGAACCCAACCAACTATTAGTACTTCCAAGCGTATCCAACTTCGCCCCTGGACTCGTCGTCCCAATCCCCACGTTGCCGGAGTTTAGAATTCTCATCCACTCTGTGTAATTTCCGGCATTTCTTGTTTCAAAAGCCATAAAAGAGTTGCCAGCTGTTCCGTCTGTTGTATGTCCCCCTACAATATTAACAGCACCATAATAGCTAGTCGCATTACCTCCAATTTGTATTTTTCCAGTCTTCCCTGTATTGTCCGCCGCACCTGCAATGAACGATCCCACAACATCTCCACTATTTGATGAGATTACGTGTAATTTCATACTCGGCCCCGTCGTCCCGATGCCGACGTTGCCAGCTATTGAAGAAGCGCCTGCTCCTGAAACAGTAAGCGTACTTGCCATACTAACCCATCCTGTGTTACCGATTCTCATTGCTTCCGTCATGGTTCCATTGTTATTAGTAGCAAAAGCAACTCCTCCATTCCATGCGTTGCTATTGTGTACACGCATCTCATAAGCTTCGCTACCTTGTCCTGCTATCCAACCAGCAACAGTTCCGCTTGCATCAACTGTGAGTAACTTATCAAGAGAAGAACTAGAATTATTACTCAAGACATTTAAAAGATAGTTTGAACCTTGACCAGCCCCAGCCTTAACAGTCAGTGTCGATATACCGGTTATCGCAGTTTGATCATAAGCTCTTATTGATCCCATAACATCCAACTTCGCCCCTGGTGCCGTCGTTCCAATGCCGACGTTGCCATTGGGCTTTATTCTAACTTTCTCTGTAGCGCTTGCATCCGCATTTGGTCCGCTTTGCGTGTAGAATGCAAGAGCTCCGCCATTCGAAGCTGAGCTATCATATACTCCAGCGATACGAGCCACTCTCCAATTAGGATAGGTCGCTGTCCAGTTGGAAATAAAATCTATTGACGGACCTTCTCCTGCCGTATCTGTATACGCTTGAAGTCTCAACACAGGATCTGCAACACCAGCAGGATTTGCAGCACTATAAACATCAAGCTTAGAACCTGGTCCTGTCGTTCCGATGCCGACGTTGCC
>CAZRPR010000024.1:6159-13132 GCA_964602125.1 uncultured Candidatus Saccharibacteria bacterium | reverse complement strand
ATAGCAATATTTCTAGATAAGCAACAAAGTTCCCGACCACAAGGACCAACCCCACCCTTCATTCGGGCTTCGTCTCTCGATCCGATTTGTTGAAGACGTACTGATTTCTGGAACTTAGCGGCCAGCTCTCTCACCAACAGGCGAAAGTCAACTCTTTCTTCAGCTGTAAAACCAAATATTACCCCTCCACCATCAACCGCTAAATCCGCCCCCACTAACTTCATCGGTAAAACGTATTTTTTAATCAAAGCTCGGCAATCTTTTATCAGCTGGGCTTTTTTGGGAGCATCCAAATCAAGCTTATCCTTCTCGGCAGCTGTCGCTTTTCTAAGAATTGAACCTTCTTTCTGGAAACAATCTTCACATTTTTTTCCCTTTGGGCAACTTTCTTCAATCTTTTCAATGACTTCTCCTAAGTGCTTACCGAAAGTCAAATCCAAAACAATAAAATCACCCTTTTTTAAGCTAAGGGGCGATTCCATTTTTCGCTCCTCTTTCCATTCAAACACTGAAACTAAATATTGCATGTAAATTAAAATCAAAAATCTTATTCTTCCTTCTTCAGTTCAAAAACAATTTTCCGAACCTCTGTTAGCTTGTTAAAGTAAATCTCTTTTTTACTCTCGTCCACTTTAAAATCAAGAGCTCCAGCCAATTCGGTGTTTTTAATTTGTCCTTTGAGCTTACCTGTCTCCTTTTCAAAAACAGCGATTCTTTGCTTGGAAGCATCCAACACATAAAGATAACTGAATGTCCCTTCGGTGTACATTCTCAGATTTTCCGAGATCAACGGTCGAGCGGGAGTTTCACTGTTCCAATCAGTCTTTTTTCCACCGGACAAACGCCAAATTTTTCCCTTGTCGGAAATTAAGAAAATATTTCCATCGACTGCCAAATCTACCACTTTACTGTCACCCAAAATCGGAGCAAGATCTTCCTTCACCCAATCTCGATAAAAAATCGCCTCGCCATTTTGATAAGTATATTGCTTTATTTGTCTGTTTTCTGAATTCCAGAAATAAAGATAATCCTCAAAGGAACCGGCCGGCAAAGACCGCTTAAAACTCTCTTCTTTAACATCTTTTTTGGAAGATAATTGTTTTTTAGCCGGATCAAAAATCCAAAAATTCCTTTCCTCTCCCGAAAAAAGTAATGTATCAATCTTCGCTCTCAATAAAAATCCGGGAGTTCCACCTAAAGCAAAATCACCCTCAATTTTTCCACCTTCTGTTTTCTCTTTTTTACTTATTTGATAAAGCTTATTTTCAGTTAAAGCCAGAAGGCTCTCCGTTCCACTCAAAGCCAATCCTTTTAGATTCTCACCGGCCGATGCTTGCCAAAGTACGGTCGTCTCTACAAAAATATCGTCCTTCTCTAGAGAGGACATCTTCTCCTCTATTTCTTTTTTTATTTTTAGAGCTTTGATGCCGTAATCGCCAGAGTCAGTAATCTTTGCCAGCAGTTCTGTTGCTTCAAATAGACTTTTTTTCGCCTTCTCTTCGTCTTTGTAGATCAGGGCGCTCTCCGACTCTCCCTTCAGTCTGTCAACTGCTGCGAAAATCTTTTCATAGTCGTAGCTCTTATCAGCAAAGACTCGATTAAGCCTTTCGCTATCCGCTGATTTTTGAGAAAGTGAATAATGCCAATAGCCAGCAAGAAAAACTAATATTAGAAAAACCGCACTCAAAATAATTCTTCTCGCCAAGGAAAGTTTTTCAAAAAAGGAAGATAGATAGCCCAAAAATCTCATAGGTAATTTCAGTATTGGAGAAGCTACCTTCTCCTTGAAAGCTTCCGCTGTCTCCTTAACCGGCATAAAACCTTCCTGCTTCTCTACCGAAGGAACAATTGTTTCTTTAAGCGGGTTAAACTCCCAAAAGGAAATATTTTTCACTCGAGAAAAACTAAAACCATTATTAGTCTCTTCTTCAGAAAAATATTCCGCCGTCTCCTCTTTTAGGGTTACTTCTCCCAAAATAAAAGCTAATCCCTTACTTTGATCAATACTTCCCTGCAGACTTCTTTGAATATTACTTAAGGCCACCTCAAAAGTTTGTAAATCAAGCAACGAAGGAATTCTTTCTATAGCAATAACTCGTAAAAATTCTGAAGAGGCTAATAAGATTCTGTCTCCTCCTTGAATTTTTCCGCCGGCAATCTCAGGGAAGGGGGGCGAAAAACTGGGAGAACGGGGAACGTTTAGATTCTCATCCACTCCAATAATCTTTTTATTCCGAAGCATTAGAGCTCTCACCTCGCCTATTTTGGCGAAATAAAAGGCATTGGGATTCATAACTCCCAAAAAGATACTTAGTAAATGCCAATCTTGCAATGAATTTTTTTCCGCCCAAGAAACCAAATATTCGTTAAATCTTTTCAAAATTCGCTCACAAATCAGTTCCGGATTCAAAAACCTCACCTCAGCTTCATTTAATGAAACTTCACTTAAATAACCGGCGGCCAACGACCAAAGCTCCCCCGATAAATATTTAGTCTCTTCTTCGGTCCGACCTTCCACTTCTAAAATCAAATGTAGCTCCTGACCTAGGTCAGGTTTAATCATTCTCCAAAAAACCCGAGACCCCGACAAACCGGAGACTCCTTTTTGGACTTGAGGAAAAATTTTTATTGTTGGTACGATCATTTTTTAATATTTTTTTGCTTATTTATATTATTTAAACTAAACTTTATTGTTGTCTAGTTAAACTTTAACTCAAAAAAATGAAAATTGTTATTTTGGCGGGAGGAAAAGGTACCAGACTTTGGCCAATTAGTCGAAAAGGAAAGCCCAAACAATTTCAAAGCCTCACTTCAAACAAAACGATGCTCCAAGAAACTTACTTACGAATGAGGGAAATAGCTTCTCCTGAAGATATTTATATTGTTACCAACAAAGAATACGTAAGTGAAGTAGAAAAAGAATTACTTGAATTTCCCAAAAAGAATATCTTAGCTGAACCGACCGGCAGAGGCACTGCTCCTAGTGTTGCTCTGGCCGCGGCCGTTATTGCCAAAAAAAGTGGGGACGAAGTCATGGGTGTTTTTGCCGCTGACCATTTCATTGAAAACCCTGAAGTTTTAACCAAAGCCCTGCTCCAAGCTGAAAAATTCTTGGCCAAAAACGATAAACATCTAATTACTTTTGGCATCAATCCCTCAGCACCCGAAACCGGCTACGGCTATATCGAAAAAGGTAAGTTAATTAAAAAAGATGGGGACTTCAAAATTTTCAAAGCCAAAAAATTCGTTGAAAAACCAAACTACGAAAAAGCCAAAGAATACCTAAAAAACGGCAACTTTCTCTGGAACAGTGGCATGTTTGTCTGGAAAACCAGCACTATAATTGAGAAATTAGCCAAGTACACTCCCGACATTTATCAAAGGCTAACAAAAATCAGTCGGGCGTATAACACCAAAAATTTTGATCAGGTGCTAGAGAGGGAATTCCCCGAGATGGATAAAATCAGTATTGACTACAGCGTGATGGAAAACGATCCCGACGTCTTAGTTATTCCCCTTGCTCTAGAATGGAACGACGTGGGTTCCTGGACCGCCCTCAAGAATGCTCTCACCACCAACAAAAAAGATAATTTTGTCAAAGGTGAACATATCAATTTTGGCGGGGAAAATCTCATGGTTTACGGCTCCAGCAAATTGATTGCCACTATCGCCGTTAAGAATTTAATTATTGTTGAAACGGAAGATGCCATCCTGGTTTGCGATAAAAACAAAGCTCAACTGGTCGCCGATGTAGTAAAAAAACTGGAAGAAGTTGGGAAAATTCAGCACTTATAGGACTCCTAGCACTTTTTGACCAAAAATTCGAAACAAGTTCCGCCAAGACAGCTTTTCCGCTAAAAAAGTTTTCAAATCAATATCTTTCTCCTCTGCGAAGACAGCTTTTTCGACGGATACATTTTGATTCTCATTTTTCGATTGAGCCTCCTTATTAGTGTTACTAATACTCTTGTTGTTGTTTGAATTATTAGTAATCTTCTTTTTCGCTTTTGGAGTGGCAAAATCAATTTTCAAATCCTCAGAAGAAGCGACCACGATTCGATAGCTACCCTTTCTCGATTCCACCACCCCTTCCGCCTCAAAAAAAGCCTCTTTATAGATTAGCTGGGGCCAATCTTTTTCTTCCTGATAGGAAAGAAAGGTTTTTTTAATCAACTCCTTTTCTTCTGCCAACCAATCAGTTAGCACTTTGGTCGGCACGTAAAAGGTCAACTCCTCGCCACCGCTGGCCACAAAAAAATAATTGCCCTTCTTCATAGTGACGCTGCCTTCTGCTCTGACTTTCCGACCAATTTTTTTGGTCAATTTAATTGGCTTTTCCTTGGTCTTCCAATCAATCGTTTCATCCTTCAAAAAAGGCTCTCGAAAAACAGTGCTTTCTTTGCCCAAGCTCAAAGAAAAAACCGTTCCGTCCCAGTTAATGTAACCGTTGCCTATCCTCAAAAAACTTCTTTGTCGCAAAAGAACGTCCAAATCATCACAATCATTAATTTTGCAGAAAGAAAGATATGTTTGTCCCCGAATCCATTCCCCATCTTTAACCAAATAAAAAGAACTTTTAGTCAAAACATCTTTAGGAATGACCGCTTGAGCGGAAATATTCACCGGCAGGCTTTCCTTGGTTTCAAGAATTATTTTTTTAGCTCTCTCGAAATCTTTTTTGGTTTCTATCTCCAGCAAAGAGTCGTCTTCAGCCTTCGCAAGGTTCAGACTACTGTTGGAATTGGAATTTTTACTAACTCCACTTTTCGTCTCGACCGATAAATAAGCGTTTGTATTAGAGTTAGCATTGTCTTCTTCCAACTCAAAAATATTGGTATATTCACAATTATTGATCGGCTGGTTAAAATCACAATTCACCCCATCACACACCCACGGTTTCCCGGAAAGAGCCGACTTAAAGTACACTTCGTCAATTAAATTACTTACCGAATCAAATAAACTGATCTTTTCTTCATCGTTGTATAAAGTAAAAAGAAAAACGGATCGGGGAATCTTAGCGCAGCCGAGCGATTCAATCTTGAGATTAAGCGTGAAACAATAGTTTTTAATGTTACAGATTTTATAGCCCGACAAATCCTGTTCAGATTCAGTTCTATTTTTCAAGACGATATACTCGTTTTCTTTTGTGTCTGTTCCTTCCGGATTAGCCATAGTTTCCGCAATAAAAACCGTTTTTTCTGAGGCCAAAGTTTTTTTGATTAAAGTGGTGAAAAAAATCAATAGCAGTGCGCAAATAAAAGCACCTACCCTAATTGTCTTTTTCTGTCGCATAAAATTAAGTTAAAAATCTTAACTTAATTTATAAATCAGAGTGATAAATTTTTTATTAAATTTTTATTAAATTAAAAATAGATTTTTTTCACCAAAGCCAAAAACCAGCATGATTAATACGCTTTCAGTCATAGCAAAAACACAAAATAAACGAAATAATCTATTTTTATTTTCCTTCTTTTATTTCTTCTTGTGGCTTCTCTTTTTCAATTTCTTTCTCACCCTTCATCAACGCTTCGAATTCTTCTCTTTCCAGGGTCTCTTTTTCCATCAGTTTTTCGGCCACTTCCTCCAGTTTCGCTTTTTGTTTCTTTAAAATTTCTCTGGCTTTATTTAGCGATTCATTAATATATTTTTCGGTCAGTTTGTCAATTCGGCTAGCTGTCTCCTCGGAGTAGGGCTTGGCTTCGTGAATATCTTTTCCCAAGAAAACCCATTCCTCGCTGGAAGAAAGAGAAATCGGCCCCAGTTCGCTCATTCCATATTTGGTTACCATTTCTCTAGCCAAGCGAGTTACTTGCTTTAAATCGTTGGAGGCTCCCGTCGTCACTTCCCCTAGAGCTACTTCCTCCGCCACAAATCCTCCCAAATACATAACCATGCGATCTATAAAGTCTTCCTTGCTGTAAAAATGTCGGTCTTCGGTTGGCAGGTTAATGGTGTAGCCACCGGCGTTACCTCTGGAAATAACGGATATTTTGTGAACCGGATCTGCGTTAGGCAAGAAAAAGGCGGTCACGGCGTGACCCGCTTCATGAATAGCCACAATTTTCTTTTCGTCCGGTTGAATAACTCGACCCTTTCTTTCGGGCCCTAAAATAACTTTTTCAATTGAGTTGAGCAGATTGTCCATCGTGATTTTAGTCTGGTCTTTTCTGGCTGCTAGAATAGCCGCTTCGTTGATCAAATTAGCCAAATCAGCTCCGGAAAAACCGGGGGTTCTTTGGGCAATAGTTTTTAGTTTTACATCTTTCGCCATCGGTTTTTTGAAAGCATGCACCTTGAGAATTGCCGTTCGATCTTTTATGTCGGGCAAGTCAATGACCACTCGTCGGTCAAATCTTCCCGGGCGTAGTAAGGCCGGATCCAAAACATCCGGTCGATTAGTAGCCGCAATAACGATAACACTTTCTCGCGGATCAAAGCCGTCCATTTCCACTAGAATTTGGTTTAGGGTTTGCTCTCTTTCGTCGTGACCTCCACCCAAACCGGCTCCTCGATGTCGACCAACGGCATCAATCTCATCAATAAAAACAATGGAAGGTTTGCTTTTCTTCGCTTGGTTGAATAGATCTCTCACTCGACTGGCGCCCACTCCCACAAACATCTCCACAAATTCTGAACCGGAAATATGAAAAAATGGTACGTTCGCTTCACCGGAAGTAGCTTTAGCCAGAAGAGTCTTCCCGCAACCGGGAGGACCTAGCAGCAAAACTCCACGAGGAATTTTCGCCCCTAATTTATGAAATTTTTTGGGTTCTTTCAGAAACTCCACCACTTCTTTTAATTCTTCTTTAGCTTCATTCGCTCCCGCCACATCCTTAAAGGTGGTTACGTTCTTCTTTTTTTTGGGATCTTCCCATTTCGCCCGAGACATCCCAAATGACATGGCTTGAGAATTACCTTTTTGAGCTTGACGGAGCATAAACCAAAATATAGCGGCAATAAAAACGAAAGGTAG
>CAZRPR010000024.1:0-6059 GCA_964602125.1 uncultured Candidatus Saccharibacteria bacterium | reverse complement strand
TTTGAGCTTGACGGAGCATAAACCAAAATATAGCGGCAATAAAAACGAAAGGTAGGAGGATCGGTAAGATACTACCCAACCAAAAGTTCACTCCGCTTTCCCCTTTAATTTGCATTTCCACCGTTTGCAGTTTATTCTGTTCAACTCCGTAATTTTTAAGCGTATCAGAAAGAGAAGATTCTCTTTCTTTGGTAAAAAATTGTTTAGTACCATCTTTTTTCTCGATTTCTACCTTCTCTCCTGAAACCACGATTGTTTTCACTTCCTCTTTGTTCACCTCTTCCGCCAGCTTACCAATTGAAATCGATTCCGCTTTGCTTCCATTCTGATCTGCGTTATAAAGAGCAAAGATAGAGGAAAGAATTAAAAAAACCAAAAATATCGCTCCCAAATTTTTAAGCAGTTTGTTCATCTAAATTCAAATTATTAAAAAATTAAAAACTTCTGTCTCGACGATTGAAGACTTCGAGCAAAACTCGAGTCACAAAAATAGCCGTAAACATACTAAGTAAAACACCAATCAAAAGAGCGGTAGCAAAGCCTCGAACCATACCGGTACTGACAAACATCAAAACCAAACAAGTAATAATGGTCGAAACGTTACCGTCTCGAATGGAAGGCCAAGCCCGCCGAAACCCTTCAGCGATAGCCACCTCTTTTCTCTTTTTAACGAGAAATTCCTCCCTAATTCTTTCAAAAATTAAAATATTAGCATCCACTGCCATACCGATCGACAGAATTAAACCGGCGATACCGGACAAGGTCAAGGTAATGCCAATAATTTTAAAGAGTCCGACTAGAATCAAAGAGTAAAGAGCTAGAGCGAAAACAGCGATTAAGCCAGATGTTCGATAAATAAAAATCATAAACAAAGCGACGATAATAAAGCCTATCAATCCCGCCATCAAACTTTTGTCCAATGAATCTTGTCCCAAGCTGGCTCCAATAGTTTTTTGGTGAATTAAGGTGACGGGTACCGGCAAAGCCCCTTCGTTTAGTCTTCGAGCTAATTTTTTGGCCTCATCCAGAGAAAAATTACCTGTGATGACAGCGCGACCGTCAGCAATTACCGATTGAACGGTAGGATTAGTGATAATTTCTCCGTCTAAGAAAATGGGAGCTGTTTTGTGCAAGTTTCTTTCTGTTATCTGTCTGAAGAGTTCCCTGCCCTCACTGTCAAAAGTCAGGCTGACTTGAGGCTCACCCGTATTTTGGTCGAAATTCACGTCCGCTCGATCCAGTTGCTTACCCGTCAGACCGGTTTGTTTGAAAGGCTCAGCGTAAAGCAATTGCTGATTGTATTCTTCGTCTTCCGTGGTAAAAAGAATGTGCATCGCCTTGACTTCCTTTTCCTCTCCCTCACCTCGCTCATCAATCTTTTTAATTATATGATAGCCAAAATCACTCTTAACTAGTTCCGAATAAACGTCGCCTTTTTTAAAATCGTCTTTAAAAGCCACTTCGTCAAAGGCAGGCACCATCATGCCTTTCTTGAAAAAATCCAAAACCCCACCATTCTCTTTAGCACTCGGGTCTTCAGAAAATTCTTTGGCTAATTCACTAAAATCTTTTTTACCACTTTTGGCTTCCTCTAAGGTTTTTTTGGCCAAATCCATTTTTCCTTGGTTAATGGCCTTAATTTTTTGCGCCTCCTCCTCACTCCACCTCGCTTCTTCCTTGTCTTTGATTTCTTTAAATTCCAAAATGGGCGTTTCGCCAATCATTTTAATGGCTTCATTCACGTCTTTAATGCCTGCCAGCTCAATATTGATTTTATAGTCTTCTCCCGTGTGGCTGGTGTAAATAATCGGTTCGGCAATGCCGAAAGCATTCACTCTTCTTTCAATAACGTCTCTTACTCCCTCAAGACTGTCGGTATATTGGGATGATTCTAGTTGAGACAAATCAGCTTTATAGACCAAATAAGTTCCTCCCTGAAGATCGGGACCGAGATTAATTTTCAGTTCACTAATCTTCCGACCAATCTCCCAACTGCCTATTTTGAAATACGGCAACCCGGGAAGGGAAATGACAAAAAATACTAGAAATAAAATCATTACCGATAAAATTCTCCAAACTTTTTTGCTGTTTCCTCCTGAAATCGCCTTTTTAATTTTTCGTAGCATGACTGTGTAAGCTTAAATTATTTAAAGTGTATGGTAACTTTCCTCTAAGACTCGGTCCGTCAAACTCATCTTTTTCTCTCCAATTTTACTTAAGAATTTTTTTCGTAAAACGTCTCTCACTTCTTCCAAGGGCACCGCCTCCGTGATTCTTATAAATCTGCCTAAGACAGGAATGCTTCGATGCACTACCGCTTTTTCTCCCTCAAGAAAGCTATCGATGTTTAAAGTGTTGATACGATGATATTCCGCCTTTAAGCCTAAGGTTTTCTTAATTGTTTTAGGGTCTTCATCACTATTTAACAAAAAAGTTGTCTCTTCGGTTAGTCCTTCTTTAGTTTCTTCCAGTCGAAATACGTTTAGATCCAGCACGATCACAAAGTCCGGTTTTTCAATCGAAGCTCTGGAAAGAATCGGTTCGGAAGAAAAACGCACAAAGGCCTTAACGGGCGCCCCTCTTCTTTCCGGCCCGAATTCAGGAAAAGCCTGCGCGTAAAGACCGTGATTGATTGACGCTTCAGCCAAAACCGAAGCTAAGGTTTTTACTCCCTGCCCCCCATAACCGTGAATTCGGAGAGAAAAAGATGAAGCTAAATTAAACATTTTTTAATTGAAAAATTTAAATTAATTATTTTTTTTCTCGCATTCTCTTCTCCCAATAAACTAAAAGTGGGCTCGCAATAAAAATCGAAGAGTAAGTTCCAAAACCAATACCGACAATCAAAGCTAAAACAAAATAACGAATCGTTTCCCCACCAAATAAATAAATAGCAAACAACGTCAAAAGCGAAGTGAAAGAAGTACCGAAGGATCGAGATACCGTCTCACTAACACTTCTTTCCGCCACTTCCTCAAAAGTTTCCTCTTTTTTGCCCCTAATAAGATTTTCTCGAATACGGTCAAAGGCCACAATGGTATCATTAACCGAATAACCTAGAGTGGTGAGCATGGCGGCCACAAAAGCTACGTCGATTTCTATGTTGAAAATATAGCCAAATAGAGAAAATGATCCAAGGAGAATAATTAAATCGTGAGCCAGAGCCACGACCGTAGTAACCCCGTAAGTCCAAGCGTTAATTTTACCGAACTGAGTCACTTTTCTAAAAGACCAACTGACATAAAGAACTATAAGCACAATAGAGATAAAAATTGCGTAAAGAGTATTTTTTCTCAACTCTTGACCAACTGAAGGTCCGCGAGATTCAAAATCTTTCTCCTCTCCTTGATCTTTAAAAAGATCGGCCAGTTTTTGATGGTCTCCCTCGCTCATCTCTCCCGACTTAAAAGAGAAACTTTTTTCACCCGTCTTTTGAAGAGTGAAGTCTTTAAACCCTCCTTCGTTCAAAGTTTTTTCTATGGCCGTCACATTCACCTTTTTATCTTTAAACTCAAAAGAAAAAACCGAACCGCCCGTGAAGTCGGCACTCAGTTTAATGCCCCAGAAAATAAGGGCTAGAAAGCTAAGGGTTGTGAGGATAATAGAGAACGTAAACCAGACCTTGCGCAATTTTATAATAGGTAGCATCTCTTTGAAAATAATTTATCTTTAAAAAATTCAAAACCTAAAGACTCTTCTCTTGAGCCTAAACTTAAAAAATAAAAGGGTAAAATAATTGCTATTTTTTAATGCCCGTCGTGTACAAAAAGTAGTTTTGGAAAGAAATTAACCTTTTCATTATATTTTCCTCATTAAGCACTATTTCCGACGACCAACCGATTTTTTCTATCCCCATTGGCGAGATTGACTCTAGATTCCAAAAAAGCGTATTGGAGAAAGGAAAGTTAGCGGGAGCGTTCAAACGAGGATCGAAATTATTTACACAACAGTTAACCTTATTCCCAACAACAGCACACTCGGCTTTCGAAGTTAATTCTTTCGCCTCTACGATCGGTTGGAAAAGAAAATTAGCGTCCCTTTCCTCTTCAGTAATTTTAAAAAGTTTTTCCTCCCAAACCAGAAACAGACCATTTTCCTTTTTAACAATAGTCCCATTGGGGTGGATAAAATCAAAACCTAAAGTTTTATCGTTTGATACCGCATTCATCTTTTTTTCGAAATTGGTCATCCCCTTCACTTCCGCCCAATTATATCCCATGGCCTCAAAAATTTCAGGCGAACGAATTAGGATAAGCTTACCTCCTGAAACCGTGAAAGCCCCCTCGCCTCGAGAAAGCAAGATTCCGTCAGGAAAATGAATCAACTTGTTGGAATAAGCTATCTCTTGGTTAACACTGCTACTTTCGGGAATTTCTCTGCTCGGAAAATAATAGTTGAAAATATTCACCGTCGGAAAAAGAAACTTATCCGAACCGGCCACAAGAAAAAGATTTTTTCCCTCTCTGGAGATACTCTTTTCCAAATTAGTTAACAGATAGCCATTGCCATTGAGAATTTTTTCTTTAGCCAAATCGACTGAATTTTGATTAACCAAATCAATAAAACTACCGCCCTCCGGCAGTTCCGCAACTGAAACTGTTTGTTTGATGGGCAAATTTTTGATTGCTTCCACTGAATTTTTATTCAACTGGATTTCAAGACAAACATTTTGCTCACCAGGAAAATCGCTCACCCACCAAAAATCGTTATTTTTCAATCCAAAATTTAAAACCGATTCCTTGCTGAAATCGTCCATCATTTTTTTATTCCACTCTCCTTTTTCAGCAGGAAATAGCTGGTAAAAAAACCAATACCCGCCAACAATGAATAATATTGCAGCTAAGAATATCAAATTTTTTTTTGTAAATATTTTTTTATACATAAGTAGAAATTTTCAATTTTTAATTTTCAATTTTTAAACAATTTTCAATCATTGAAAATTGAGAAATTAAGACATTGTTTGAAAATTAGAAATTAGAAATTAGAAATTGAAAGCTGACTATTCCTTTTCCAATAAAAAGCCTAAAGCGTAATTGGTGAAACTAATAACCACAAATCCCCAGAAAGCACTGGCCCAACCCTGAATGGAAAGTTCCGGTATCAGAAGAGCAGTAAAAGAAAGAATGGCCACATTAATAATCAAAGTGAAAAGACCGAAAGTAATTATCACCAACGGCAGTGAGATTAAGTTCAACAAAGGTTTAATCCAAGCGTTAGCCAGACCTAAAACGCCTCCTGCTATCAACAGCTTCCAAATATCTCCATTAAAGTCAATACCCGGCACCAAATAAGCGGCGACTAGGATGGCAATGGCATTAATCACGATTTGGACAAAAAAACGAAACATGGTTTTGAAATTAAAAATTACAGAAATTATAGATTATAGATTATAGATTGTGGGAATTATAGATTATAGATTATAGATTTTTCCATAATTCATAATTTAAAATTTATAATTTTTTAAATAATTCCCAATTTCTAATTTCTGAAGTACCGCGGAGGAGAGTCGAACTCCTACGCTCCGAAGAGCACTAGCCCCTCAAGCTAGCCTGTCTACCAATTTCAGCACCGCGGCTTTTTTCCGTGCTTATATATCATTATTAGCCAAACAATTGAGGCGTGTCAAAAAAACTAGAATCTCATTCGGCAGCCGTGACAGATAGCAATGGCCAAAGCGTCGGCCGCATCGTCCGGCTTAGGCATGGCCTCTAACCCCAAAATTTGTTTCACCATCTTCTGGACTTGCAGCTTAGGTGCTTGGCCGTAACCCGTAACGGATGATTTCACTTCCAAGGGCGTGTAACCAAAAGTCTTAATGCCCGCCTTAGCCAAAGAAAAAATAATCACCCCGCGAGCTTGAGCCACTTCAATGCCCGTTTTTAGATTTTTCAGAAAAAAAAGCTTTTCCACCGCCACTTCGTCTGGATGGTGTTTTTCAATAATTTGACTCAACCCCGCCTCAATCTTCACTAAACGAGCGCCCGGCTCAGTGCCGGCTTTAGTAAGAATACAACCGTATTCCAGAGCGGAAAAAACCCGTCCTTCTTTTTTAACAATAG
>CAZRPR010000023.1:5467-13327 GCA_964602125.1 uncultured Candidatus Saccharibacteria bacterium | reverse complement strand
AGGGAGACAGGTTCCAGCACGGCGACGGGAGTGAGGGCGCCGGTTCGTCCGATTTGAACAATAATATCGAGAATTTGGCTGGCGGTAGTTTCGGCCGGGAATTTGTATGCTGCTCCCCAGCGAGGGGATTTACCGGTGAAACCGAGAATTTCTTGATTGGCGAGGGAGTCGATTTTAATAACCATACCATCTACTCCGTAAGGTAGTTTTTTTCTTTCCTGGTCCAGTTTTTGGTAGAAAGCGGAAACCACTTCGAGGTTTTCGCAAGTTTGCCAGTAGTCGTTTATTTTAAAGCCCAATTTTTTGAGTAAAAGTAGCTTTTCGGTTTGGGTTTTTAGTTGATAGGGAAAGTTGCCTTGATCAATGGGATGGAGTTGATAAATAAAGCAATCCAGCTTGCGAGAGCGGGCCACTTCCGGATCTAACTGACGAATCGAACCGGCGGCGGCGTTGCGGGCGTTGGCAAAAGGGATTTCTCCCTTAGCTAATCTCTCGGCGTTAATGCGTTCCAGCTCCGCAAAGGAGAGCCAGCATTCTCCTTCTACCACAATATCTAAGGCCTCACTGAGCTTCAGGGGAATACTTTCGATAGTTTTGATGTTTTGGGTGGCGTTTTCTCCGATTTGGCCATCTCCTCGAGTGGCACCCGTTTGGAGTAACCCTTTTTTGTACGTTAAAACAATGTGCAGACCGTCAATTTTTGCTTCCGTTAAATAGTTAAAAACCGGTTTTTTTCCATTGGCTTTTTCAATGATTTTGCTATTTTTCGTCTCGAATTCTTCTAGGTCGGAAAAACTGAAGAGGTCATCCAGGCTCCACTGTCGGAAAAGATGGGTTGTCTTTTCAAATTTATCCAAGGGTTTGCCGGCAATTCGCTCCGTTTCGGAGTTGGGAACTTTATATTGCGGATAGGCCTTCTCTAACTCGAGCAGTTTTTTACGCAAGGAAGTGTAGATTTCATCGCCAGCGGAAGGATCATTTAAAACGTGATAACGATAGCGCATGCGTTCGATTTCTTGGCGAAGTTTTACAATTTTTTCTGCGATAAGGTCGATAGCCATAAATATTTTTTAATTTAAGAGACTTTTATTTGTTGGTCAGAAACAGTCACTTGTAGTCTGTTCTTTTTGATTTTTTTGCCGGTAAGATGGGCGGCGATTTTTTCTTCCAAATCCCGCTGAATGGATTTTCGGAGCAATCTCACACCCTCCTTGTTATCTAAACTTTTGTTCGCTAGCCAATCTTCAGTCTTGGGGTCAACTTCTAAAATGAGATTTTTCTTTTTTCGCAGTCTCTTTTGCAGTTTTTCAATTTCCAGTTTGGCAATGGCTTTTAACTCTTTTTTACCTAATGGATTGAAGGGGATAATTTCCGTTAAACGGTTAATAAACTCAGGTTTTAAAAATTCTTCCAATCTTCGGCGAATGACAGTCTCGGGGATAGTTTGTTTTTTTAGAGATCCTTTTTTCCCACCAAAACCTAAGGTTTTTTTGGTGAATTCAGAACCAATCAAATTGGAGGTGAAAACTATTAAAGTGTTTTTGAAATTGATTTTCTTGCCGGTAGCGTCAGTTAGGTGACCATCCTCTAGGATTTGCAAGAAGAGATTGAAGATTTCCGGATGAGCTTTTTCGATTTCATCGAAAAGGAGTAAACTGTAAGGATTTTTTCTTACTTTTTCCATAAAATCACTTCTCTCTCCGTAGCCGACATAGCCGGGAGGAGAGCCAAGCAGTTTGGAGGCAGTATGTTTTTCTCCGAATTCACTCATATCCACTCGGATTAGAGCGTCGGAACGGAGAAATATTTTTTTAGCTAAAACTTTAGCTAGATAGGTCTTACCAACGCCGGTGGGTCCGACGAAAAGAAGGGAAACTGAAGGTCTAAGTGGATCGGCAATGCCCGTTAATGATCTTTTTAGCGTAGAGACGATAGTCTTCACGGCTTCATTTTGACCCTTGATCTTCTCTTTCAAGGCTTGAGGCAGGTGGTCTACTCTCTCGTCGGTAGTTTCCGCCAGAAGTTCGGGCGGTAAATTTAGTTTTTTAGCTAAAATGGTAATAACATCTTTTTCCGAGACAATGGGCAGAAATTTTTTCTCCTGCTTCACTTTTTTCGCTACTCTAGTCATGAGTAATTTAAGATCCCTTTCATTCTTAAGCAGGGCTTCTGCTAAGTCTAAATCGTTGTTTTGCACAATCTTATTTTTCATTTTTTCAATCTTTTCTTTCTGTAAAGTCAATCTTTGAAATTGCTTGGCGCTGCTTTTTCGATATTCGTCCATGACGACGAAGGAGGCGGTTTCGTCGATTAGATCCAAGGCTTTATCGGGCATAAAGCGATCGGGAATAAAACGATTGGCCAAAAAAACGGCTTTTTTGATGGCTTCGGGGGCAATTTTAACGCGATGAAATTTCTCGTAATATTTCTTAACGCCTTCAAGAATAAGCTCAGTTTTTTTGAGACTAGGTTCCTTGACCCAGATAGGCTGAAAGCGTCTTTCCAGTGCCCCGTCCTTTTCTATGTATTTGTGGTATTCTTCAGAGGTGGTGGCACCAATACAGCGAATCAGTCCACGAGCGAGGGCCGGTTTTATAATGTTGGCGGCGTCTAGGCTGCCTTGAGCGCTGCCGGCACCGATTAAGTTGTGAATCTCGTCAATAAAAAGAATGACATTAGGGTTTTTTTCCGCTTCTTCAATTACGTTTTTGAAACGTTCCTCAAACTCTCCGCGAAAAGTGGTTCCCGCCACCAAAAGACCTAAATCAAGACTGTAAATAACGCAGTTAGAAAGAGCGGGGGGAACTTCACGATTAATTATTTTAGAAGCCAAGGCGGAAACCAAAGCGGTTTTGCCCACTCCCGGATCGCCCACTAGGACAGGATTATTTTTAAATTTGCGCATTAAAATCCGAATCAAATTTTCCGTTTCTTCCTCGCGACCGATAACAGGATCAACTTTTTCCGCCAAAACTTCTTGATTTAAGTTGCGAGCGAAGTGTTCCAGAAATTCGAGATGGCCATTATTGGCGAAATTAATCAATCCGAAGGATGGTCGAAATTTTCGACCGGCAATCTGCGGTGGTGGCACGGAAAAGGAATTTTTTCCTCCCAAAGCATGATTGTTATTATTGATTAAGGAAGAAAATAAGCCAAGGGGATTTGTTGAATCAAAAATAGTTTCTTTCGGTCCTACCACACGGACTGACGGCTCACTTTCTTCAAAAGTTCGACTTAAAAGTTGTTCCAACTGAGTAAAAACTCTTTGAAACTCATCTTTGTCTTTATCAATGATTTTGCCAATCGATTCGTCCGGATCGCCCAAGATGGAAAAAAGCAAATGCTCGGTGCCGACGTAGGGAAATTTGAATTGTTGAGCAAAACGCAGGGCTCCAACGAGTGATTTATACGCCTCTTTAGAAAAAGAGAGATTGAGGGCGGGAGTAATCTTTTCCGGTTCCGGAAGTTTATCTTTCAGATAACGTTCTCTAAAATTTTGAAAAAATTTAATGCTCAGGAGCAAATTACTGCCTACGCTGCCATTTCGCAAAGTTATGGCTTGAAGCAAGTCAATGGAGTGAATATTCTTGGGGTCGTCTTTACGTAGCTCAGCCAGTTTCTGAGCCAGGGAAAGAGTTTCTTTTAGGTGGCGAGTAAAGTAACGATTAATAATATTTTCCATTCTGCAGTTTAATTTATGTTGGTAGCTAAAGCTATTTTCACTCTATTATTCAAGCTTATTTTTAAAGAAAAGACAAGGAGGAAAATTAAAAATTAAAAATTAGAAACTGAAAATTGTGGATATTTTGGATTATTTTTGCAATTTTTTAAAAAGGGTTTAGTTTAAATAGATTAATATTTTTTTAAATTAATCGTTTAAACCGTTTTTGATGTTGAAGTCATGATGTTAAGCAAGGAAGAACAATTCTCTCAGTTTATCAAAAATCACAAGAGCAAACTGCTCCTAACCAAAGACGAAATTAATGGCGATCTTTTTGGCAGTCTTTTGGCGTGGGGATTTTTCCTGGGTCGGCTGGACGGTAAAAACTATCCGGCTTTATTTCTGCCTCGCTACGAAGAGCTGAAAAAATTGTATCATTTTTTGCCGGAGTATAGTCGGGCCATTTCTAAAATTAGTGGAGTGAGAGATTTTATTCTTTCCTTTAACACGGACAATAACGACATTAAAGACGTGCGTTGGCGAAAAGAAAACGGTCATTTGGATATTATTATTACTCCCGATCGCGGTTCAGTCGATCCGAAAGACTTTTCTTTTTTACCGGCCAAATTTTCTTACGATTTACTTTTTGTTTTGGGGGCGACGGATTTTGGTTCGCTGGGCGAGACTTATGAAAAAAACAGCGATCTTTTCTTTGAGTTACCTATCATTAATTTGGATAACGACCCCGGCAATGAAAATTACGCTCAGCTTAATCTAGTTGATCCCGTTTTTAACTCGGTGGCCGAATTGTCAGCCGATTTGATGATTAAGATGAATCCGGAAGCGGTGAAGGGCGAAGTGGCGGAATGTCTTCTGACCGCTTTGGTCGAGGCTACCGACAACTTTAAGAGCCTTAAAGTGACGCCTAAAACTTTTGAAATCGCCTCTTTTCTAATGGAAAATGGCGGTGATCATCAGAAAATTGTTAACGCCCTTTACGAAACCGAATCACTTTACTCTTTAAAACTTTGGGGTAAAATGTTACAGAGATTGGAAGAAGACGATAAATTTGTTTGGTCCTATTTGACGAAAGAGGAGCTGGAAAGTTTTGATTTTCCCAAGATGGTCGTTAAGCGATTTTTCGGGCGATTGAAAAACTATTTGGATTTGGGCAACAGAAAGTTATTCTTGCTCTGGGACGAAGAGGTTGAAAAAGAAGGTGAAAAGACTCTGCAGATGAACTTATTCCTTTTTAAAATGGAAAAGGAGAAATTGGAAAGTCAAAAAATAATGAATAATTTCGGAGGAGAACTTTTTAATTCGGAAATTCTGTTTTCTACTGAACCGAATCCGAAAAATGAGAGCTATCTTTCTTTCGCAGAAAAAATAAAAAGTACCATTAATAGTCTATAATTAATTTAAATCGCTTCCATGGGAGAGAAGAAAATTCGACTTAAGAGTCGAGAGGAGATTGAAAAGCTGGCTGAGGGCGGTAAAATTTTGGCGGAAATGCTGAGAATTTTGCAGGAAAAAGTGCGTCCCGGAGTCAGGGGCGAGGAGATAGATCTTTTAGCGGGGCAACTGGCGGAGGCTCGAGGGGCGGAATGTTCCTTTAGGGGCTATCAAGGTTTTCCCTTTAATCTTTGTTTTTCGCTTAATGATGAGGTGGTTCACGGTTTTCCTCAAGGTAAAATTGTGCGGGCGGGCGATTTGGTCAGCTTGGATTTGGGCATTAAATATAAAAATCTTTTTACCGACGCTTCCATTACTTTCATTGCGACCGATGAGTCGACAAACGTATCAAGTAGTGAAAATGAAGCCAAGCGAAAGCTGCTGAAGACAACTCTGGGATGTCTCAGAGCGTCTCTTGAATTTTGTCGCCCCGGCTTTCAACTGGGTGATTTAGGTTTTGCCATCCAAAATGGGGCAGAAAAGGAAGGCTATTCGGTCGTTCGGGTGCTGGTTGGCCATGGAGTGGGGCACGCGGTACATGAAGATCCTTTCATCCCGAACTACGGCCGACGCGGTCAAGGCATGAAATTAGTTTCGGGCATGGTTTTGGCTATTGAGCCGATGCTTAATATGGGAACAGAAAAAGTGATTTTAGATAAAAAGAGTGGCTGGGCGTATAAAACTAAGGATGGGGCTTTGAGTGCCCATTTCGAGTGGACGGTGGCTATCACCGACAACCGGCCAAGGGTTTTGACGCCGCTCGACTGGTTTTCCTTAAAATAAAAGTGATCCCGGGAGGGCTCGAACCTCCAACCGCAGGCTCCGCAAGCCTGTGTTCTATCCAGTTGAACTACGGGATCGAAAAAATTAAACAGAAACATAAACTTGAAATAAACTTAACATAAGTATTTAATTTTAGAAAAAAACGCATGAGTTTTTTTAAAAAAATGTTACGTTTTTTGCTTTTCGTGATTGCCTCCGCTGCCATTGGCTGGTATATCGGTTTTTTAAGCCAAGTCAAGGAGATTTCTCCTCTTAAAAAAACGGTCAATTCGAACGTTAATTCGGAGGAGCCTAGCGGGATGGCCAGTCAGCCAGTGCGTAAATTTCCTGAACTGCAAGATCCGAAAGATCTGGAATACAAATGGGTTTACAATGGCAAAGAATATATCATAAAAATGACGCTCTATCAGTCAGTTTACGATTTTTATCGTTCCAGCCCGAAGGATTACGTTTACTACGGAGAACTGCCGGAAAATTGGGAGAACGATTATTACGGTATGTTTATTAAGCATAACCCAATCGACCCTACCGTTCCCGATCTAGCGGCGGCCATTCAGGATTTGGGCAAAAAAAATCGATTGTCGGAAGATCAGATTGCAGAATTGGTAACGGCCTTTGTCCAAAATATTCCTTACGACGACGCCAAGTCCCAGCTGATTGAGGGTGGCTCGGAGGATATTAAGCCTGTTTATCCCTATGAAATTTTATATGATCAGAAAGGAGTTTGCTCAGAGAAAAGTTTTCTATTAACAGCGTTGCTTCGAGATTTGGGCTACGGAACAGTCCTTTTTGAGTACAAAGAGGCAAAGCATATTGCGGTGGGAGTGAAATGTCCGCCGGAATATTCCAGCTACGATTCAGGTTATTGCTACACCGAAACCACTCAACCGGGCCATCGAATTGGCGTGATACCGGATTTCGGCAAGGAGAGCAACGTGGCCATTCTCAAAAAAGAAATTCAAAACTTCGAGGAGGGCGGAGAGACTCTTCCAGAATCAAAAAAACTGGGAGTGGCGAAAATGTTTCAGCAGGAAGATGGCCGAATCTATACGGGCATTCTTTACACCATCAAAACTCAAAGTAAAATAGACGGGCTGGAAGGTGAAATTGCAACCTTGAAGCAAGAATTAAATCCACTAAAAGACAAGGTAGAGCGAGATGGAGCGGAAATAGAAAAATTGAAGAAAGACATGAACGATCTCAAAAAAGATAAAAAATATGAAGCTTACAATGACGCGGTGCCCGCCTACAATAAAGCGGTGGAAGATTATCGGGTGGAAACGGCCACTTACAACAGTAAAGTCAATCTTTATAATCAAAAAGTGAGCCAGTATAATCGTTTAATCAAAGAATTTAACGATTAATTTGCCGAAAAGAAAAAGTGTCTTAGTTTAATTTAGAGATGAATGTTTAAATTTTTTTACTATGAATTACGCGGAAATCATTAAAAAATTAAAAGAAAAACTGAAAGTCGTTAAAGATGAAAAAAGTCGGGAAAAGCTTTGGCGAGATTATTTCGGCAAGGAGGGGGTAGTTAAAAAAGAACTTTCCAAGCTGGGCACGGTGCCTAAGGAAAAAAGAAAAGAAGCGGCTATCAAGATTCAAAAATTACAGAAAGAGGCATTGGAATTGCTTCAAAAGAAGGAGCAAGAACTGGTGGCGCAAAGTTTCCAGAAAAATTTAAGTTTGGAGGCGGAAAGTATCGGTTTGGCTTCGCCGAAAATCGGGCATCTGCATCCGTTGACTCAGACCATAAAATTGATTAATGATTTTTTTCGAGAGCAAGGCTTTAGTATTATGGAAGGACCGGAAGTGGAGACGGACGAATACTGTCTCCAACGATTGAACGTTCCTTTGGATCATCCGGCTCGAGATATGCAAGATACGATGTACATTGAGGAGCCGAATTACTTGCTGCGCACCCAAACTTCTTCCATCGAATCAAGGATTTTAGAAAACTTTAA
>CAZRPR010000023.1:0-5367 GCA_964602125.1 uncultured Candidatus Saccharibacteria bacterium | reverse complement strand
ACTTGCTGCGCACCCAAACTTCTTCCATCGAATCAAGGATTTTAGAAAACTTTAAACCGCCTTTTAAGGTAGCTTTTCCCGGTCGAGTTTATCGCAATGAAAAAGTGAATAAAAGTAATCATTTTATTTTTCATCAGTATCAAGGAGTGGTAGTGTTGCCGGAAGTAAGTCTTAAGGATCTTTTTGGCACCTTCAACGCTCTTTTTAAAAGATTGTACGGCCCCGAAGTCAAAGTCAGGTATCGCAATAAATATTATCCTGAAGTGGAGCCGGGCGTTGGGCCGGACATGCAGTGTTTCAATTGTAAAGGCAAGGGTTGTCGGCTCTGTAAAGGGGTGGGCTGGATTGAGATGGGTGGAGCGGGCATTATTCATCCAAATGTTCTCCAAATGGCCGGTATTGACCGTAATAAGTGGATGGGTTTTGCTTTTGGATTGGGGCTTGATCGTTGGGCGATGGCTCATCACAACATTACGGATGTAAGAACGCTTTTAAGTGGTAATTTAGGTTATAAATATTACGAAAATGAAAATTCTTTTTAGTGAAATCAAAAAATTTGTGCCCGGCTTGAAGGTTGACGTCAATAAAGTAAGTGATTTTTTGACTATGGCCGGTTTCATGACGGAAAGCTTAGAAGCGGTGAAATATCAAAACAAGAAAGACTGGTTGCTTGGTCTGGAAGTAAGACATAATCGACCCGATTGTCTTTCGGTTATGGGCGTGGCGGGAGAAGTGGCAGGAAAATGGGGGAAAAAGCTAGTCTTACCGGAACTGAAATTAGCTAAAGAAATAAAAAAAGCGACGGGCATTAAAGTGAAAGACGGTCGTTTTGTCAAGCGAGTGGTGGCCTATAAAATTGAGGGAGTCAAAAATAGCAAAACCCCTGCTTGGCTAAAAGAATATTTAGCCCTTTACGGCATGAACAGCAAGAGTCTCTTAGTTGATCTCTCGAACTACGTAATGATTTTAACCGGTTATCCCTCACATTTACTGGACGAAAAAAAGCTAAAGGGAGATTTAACTTGGGATGTCAATCAGGATTTTGATAAAATTATTACTCTGGATGGAACGGAAATTCCTTTAAAAAAGAAAAACGAAATTATCTTGAGAGATGAGGAAAAAATTCTGGCCTTGGCCGGTTTAGTCGGTGGACAAAAGGCGGAAATTGATGAAAAAACCGAAACCATTATTGCGGAAATGGCCGTTTATGATGCCGGAGTAGTTAGACAAAATGCTTCTGAACTTAAAGTGAACACGGAAGCGGGTAATCGTCTAAGTAAACATCTCGATCCTAATGGTCTCGATTTGGCTACGAATTGGCTATTGGCCTTGATTTTAGAATATGGGGGTAATGCGGAAACAAAAGTCAGTCGATTTTCTTACTATCCTAAGAAATATTGTCCCGCCAAGATTATTTTTAATCCGGAAAAACCGAAAAAATATGCCGGTATAGAAATAACGGCTATGGAAAGTCGGAAATTTTTGGAAGCTTTGGGTTTTAATCTCAAAAAGGCCAGTGGGCATAATTTTTGGGTAACAGCACCGATCGGTCGCATGGATGTTAAACAGGAAGAGGATTTGATTGAAGAGGTGGTTCGCTTGAAGGGTTTTGAAAAAATTCCCGTTGACGAGGTGCCTAAAATGGCTGTTACGGGAAATATTACTCCTCGCGTTGTCGTTTTAAGCGATAAACTGAGAGAAACGCTTTCCGCTTTCGGTTTCGATGAAACTCTAGCTTGCCCCTTGGTAGGCGAGGAGGAGAACAGGCAGTCAAGTTACCTTTCGAAGGAGCCGATTAGAATTTTGAATTCCGTTAATGAAGAGTATCCGGAGTTGAGATTATCTTTGGCCTCGGGATTGCTTAATCAAATGAAAGAATGGCGAAAGAAGAATTTGAAATATTTACGCTTTTTTGAAATTGGCAAAGTTTTTAGTAGAAAAGGCAAAAAATATGAAGAGCATGAGTCTTTGGGACTGCTTTGGGGCGACCAGGAAGATGTTTTCTCGCTGGAGGAGATGCGAAAGACTTTAGAGAAAGTGTTAGGTCACTTGAAAATCAGTAATTTTTCCTACTTACCCTCAAAGGTGGCACCCGAAATTGCTAACCCGGAAGCCTGCTTTGATGTTCTGGCCGAAGGACGTTTGCTGGGTATAATCTACAAACTACTACCCAAAGAGAATCACCCACCGGTTTATTTGGCGGAAGTAGATTTAAATCAAGTGGCGAAAATGACTTTAACGACGAAAGACCGTTCAACTTATGAATTTAAAGATAAGCTAGTGGTGCTTGACGTTAATATTGAACTTGATCGAGAAAAGCAGGTAAAAGAAGTTTTGACGGAAATTCGTCGCAAGATAGGGAAGAAGTATCTTTGGAATTTAGAGATTAAGGATGTTTTTTCTTTGGGTAAGAAAATTCGCTACACCCTAAATGTTTCCTATAAGGAATTGGACGATCAAAAAGCAAAAGACCTCCATGCGAAGGTCTTTGCTCTGAAAATTTGAGTGAAAATATTTTGCTTATTTACTGAAAGCGGTTTTTAATTTTTTGAAAAGTCGGCTTTTCTTTCTGGAGGAAGTGTTCTTCTTAATGATTTTTTTCTGAGCCGCTCTGTCTAGAATCTTTTCTGCTTTTTTAACGGCTTCAGTCACTTCTTCTTTCGGTTTCTTACTTTCCAAGGCTGTTTTTACCGCCTTAACCGATTCCTTGATTTTCTTTTTGAAAATCAAATTACGGGCTTTGTTCTTCCGAGAAACTTTCAGATATTTCTTGGCATTTAATTTGTTTGGCATGATAATTAATTTAAAATACTAACAATAACTATTAAATCTAGGATTAAAAGATATTGTCAAATAAATTATTTGTTAAAATTTATTTAAAAAGCTAAAATAAGTTATGGAAATTGGAAATTATAAATTATAGATTATGGAATCCCCTCTGGAGAGGGGTGGCTCGCCAAAGGCGAGGCGGGGTGTGTGTAAAGCTAATATAATTAAGAAATAAAAATATGGCAATAGATATAAAGACGAATGTGACTAAAAAACCGGTAAAAATCAAAAAAGAAGCGGTTGAGGAGAAAGATATTTTTTTTCGACAAATATTGCGGATTGGTCTGATCATTCTGACTATTATACTGTCAATTGCGGGAGCGATGATTTACGGAGTTTATTTTGGTAGTTGGCAAAATTCTTTGGTGGAGACAGTCTCTTCGGTCGTGCCTTTTCCTATTGCTTCTATCAATGGGAAAAAGATGGTCTATTTGGACGAATACAATCATAACAATAAAGCCATCCGTCGTTTTCTGGAAAACAAAGAGGCTGCTTCGGGAGATAAAAGTTTTGATTTTGCCAGCGATGACGGTTTGAAGCGTCTGGCTGTGGTCAAGAAGAGTGTGATGGGAGAATTAATCGAGAATAAAATCATTCAAATTTTGGCGGAAGAGAAGGGAATTCGTTTTACTCCCGATCAGGCGAAAACGGTTGCCCTTCAAATCATTAATCGAGATAACAAAAAAGAGGAGAACATGGTTTCAATGAATATGTTATACGGTTGGCAGAGCGATGATTTTTCCGAAAAAGTGGTTTTGCCTTTGCTTTACAGAGAAAAATTGGAAGAGGTAGTCAAAGAAGGCGGCTTCCTTGATCTAGAGACGAAAGACAAACTCGCAACCATTAAGAGTCGATTAGCTGAGGGCGTGGATTTTTCAAAACTGGCTGAGGATTTTAGTGATTCGCCCAGTAAACGTTCCGGTGGGCTCCTGCCTTCTTTCTCTTTGGATGAAATGCCATTTCCGGAGTTAAAGCCGATTTTTGATTGGTCGGTCGGAAAGATCGGCGATCCTTTTGAAACGGATGAAGGCTGGCATTTTGTTAAATTAGAAAAAAAATCCGTGGAAAACGGTTCTCCTCGGGTAGAAATCAGACATATTTTATTAGCGAAAAAACCCTTTAGTACTTGGCTGGAGGAACAAAAAAAAGAATTTAAAGTAAAAGTATTTTTACCTGGTTACTATTGGCATCAAAAAATGGGTAGGTTATACTTTAATGAAGATGCCCTCAATGAATTTGAGGTAAAGTTTAATCAGTCTTATTATGAACAGAAGGTAAAAGAAGTTAATATTCTAATGAATGCGGAACAAAAATAAATAATTTACTTAAAAAACAAAAATGATTAATGAGCAAACTTTAGCTCCTAGCCAGGTTACTCGATCGCTTCATACTATCTTTAGCGGTTTTATTAATCCGGAATTGATTGTTTCCGCCTGGGAGATTAGTCGAGGGGAAACAGTGGCTGATTTGGGCTGTGGCGGGGGCTATTTCTCTTTGGCTTTAGCTAAGGCGGTAGCTGACGAAGGAAAAGTTTATGCGGTTGACGTGAGGGAATCTTCCCTTGAGTCGGTGCGCAGTCGAGCCTTCATGGAGAGACTGGACAATGTAAAAACAATTAAGGGTGATTTAGATAAAAAAAATTCCCTAAAGAAAGAAATCAAAAATGGAGAATGCTCAGTGGTTATTCTGGCTAGCGTGCTTTACACTATGAAAAATAAAAGTCGCTTAATTGAGGAGGCCGATCGAATTTTGGCCAAAGGCGGCCGACTAATAGTGGTTGAGTGGGTGAAGCGTTATCAAGGGATGGTTATTAAAAATTTTGGACCGGCCAACGAAGATCGCTTGAGTCAGAATGACTTAATGGATTTGACTAAGGGCCGGGGATTTTCTCTGGTAGAAAGCTTTCCAGCCGGTAACTACCATTTCGGTATGATTTTTAGAAAAAAATAAGTTTTAAAAATTTTAAAGATAATGGGCAAGAAAAAAGATAAAAAGAAAGTGGAGGAAGATCTTTCCGAGGAGAGAGGTCGGCGCATTTCCGGTTTGGCGGAGCGTTGGTTAATGGCAGTTATTCTTTGGGGAGTGGGAATTCTCATTCTACTCAGTCTTTTCGGCCAGGCGGGACTACTGGGCAAATATATAGCTTTGGTTATTGCTAATTTTTTTGGTTGGGGCAAATTGGCTATTTCTCCCGTCTTGATTTTTGTCGGTTACTTTTTGGTTCGCTATAAACATTTGGAAAATCCCCATTATCGTATTATCGGTCTGATTGTCTCTTACGCGGTTAGTTTGGGAATTTTCTCCTTGACAACGGGTTATAATGGGGGAAAAGCGGATGTTTCCGCTATGAAGGAAGCGGGAGGCTACGTCGGTCTTTTGATTGGCTATTTGGCCAGCTATCTTGGATTTTGGGGTGGTACGGTTCTTTTGGCAACTATTTTTTTGATTGGTTTAATTTTGATTTTAGATAGCTATTTTGATAAATGGCAAGGTCTTTCGGCTGAAAAAACAGAGGGGGTAGAGGAGGAGGTTAAAGAG
>CAZRPR010000022.1:10885-13403 GCA_964602125.1 uncultured Candidatus Saccharibacteria bacterium | reverse complement strand
ATAGAGACTGTGGAAAACTTTGCGTTTCCTGTTTTTTCCCTTTAAAATTCTAAGGTCTAAAATTTTAGACAAAAATTAAAAACAATATGGAAAACCAAAACAGTGCTAGTCCTAACAGTTTCTTTGATCCTAATAAAAACTTCAAGCCCATTCAACGGCAGGAGACGGATTACAGCAAGATTGTCAATTCAGGACCCCTCCAGACGACTCAAAGACTAGAAACGGAGCAGAATGACCGTTACAGTCCGGAAGAGAGAAACCAAGAGAGAAGAGAGGATCGAGTCAAAAGAGAGAATCTCCTAAACTACTACGATGCTGAAGCGAAACATTCCGAGAGAGAGTTGCGCATTGTCAGTGAAGAATTAAGTTCATTGGAAAACAAGGTTCGTAATGAAGAAAAAGAAGTCGATTTGCTGGAAAACGAGGAGCGAGACTTAAAAATCAAGCTCAATCTGATTTCTAAAAGATTAAAACGCTTTCAATTTGAACTGAGATGTCACAAGGGAGAACAGATGGAAAAGAGAATTGTCAAACGACGCTGGGAAGATACTTTTAAGGAAGCTTCCGCCAAATTGAAAAAAATAAAGTACGGTGATTGGAGAAGTATTAGAAAATAGTAATTAACAATTGAAAATAATCTTACAAAATGCCTGAAAAATCAACCCTGGACAAAGTGTGGCAAGCCGTCTTAGGAGAAATGGAGCTTTTGGTGGGAAAAGCTAACTTTTCCACTTGGCTGAAGAATACCGGCCTGATTTCTCTTGAGGATGAAGAGGCCGTTATCAGGGTACCAAGCGCTTTTATTAAAGAATGGTTGGAAGGGAAGTACAAAAAAGAAATTCTCAATTCTTTAAAAAAATTCTGTAGCCAAGTTAAGGAAGTCCGCTATATTATCGGAGCTAAAAAAATTGAAAAAACGGAGAAAACTAGTTGTGTTAAGAAAAAAGAAACCCGAAAAAATCCTCTAAGTAAAAAATCGGGATTGCATCTGGAAAGAAATTTTAAAATTCATCCCTATTCGGTGCAGGAAAGAACGGGCATTAACGCCCGCTACACTTTCGATTCCTTCATTGTCGGCGGCAACAATGCCTTGGCGGAAGCTGCTTCGAAGGCCGTAGGTGACGAGCCCGGCCAGAAATATAATCCGCTCTTTATTTACGGTGGAGTGGGCCTGGGAAAAACCCATTTGATCCAAGCCATTGGTAATGAAATCCTTAATCGCAAGACGGGTAATCGAGTGAGATACGTTAATGCGGAAAGCTTTGCCACCGATCTAATAAACTCAATTAGGAAGCGCTTGGTGGCCGAATTTAAAGAAAAATATCGCTTGACGGACGTTCTTTTGATAGATGATATTCAATTCATCGGGGGCAAGGAGAAAACACAGGAGGAGTTTTTCCATCTATTTAATTATCTTTACCAGGCCGGAAAACAAATCGTTATTTGTAGCGATCGACCACCTCGAGAAATCACCACTCTGCAAGAAAGACTTTGCTCCCGCTTTGAAGGCGGCATGATGGCTGACATTTCTCAGCCCGACCTTGAGACCCGCATTGCCATTCTCGACACCAAAGCCCGAGAGAAAAATCTCGAACTAGACAACGAGGTTCTTGGTTATATCGCCTCTCGCGTCCAAAATAATATTCGAGAGCTGGAAGGAGCTCTTAACAAATATATCGCCACTTGCCAACTGCAAGACTTGGATTTTAATCTTAAAAACGCCAAAGCGGTGCTGGCTGAGATGATGAGCGCTTCGCAGAAAAAGGCAATCACCCCTCAACACATTAGCAAAAAAGTGGCTAAGTTTTTTGATTTAAAAATCGAAGACCTGATGGGCTCCAGCCGACGCAGTGAAATTGTTCGTCCTCGCCAAATTGCTATTTATTTAATGCGCAAAGAAGGTAATTTTTCCTATCCTTCCATTGGCGATTTTTTCAAAAAAGACCATTCCACCATTATGCATTCTTACAACAAAATCAAAGATGCCGTTAAACGCGATGAAACTTTGATGCGCGAAATCAACGCCGTCAGAGATTATTTATATCGAGAGAGTAATGGATTCTAGAAATTAGAAATTGGGGATTCTAAATTATAGATTATAGATTATGTGATGTCGTCTTAACTATCTTTGTTAAAATATTTATAATTATTTCAATTTCTTTTAAATAAACGGAATAATCTTTTTCTATTATTTGGCTTTCCTCTAAAATTCTTAGCCAATACCTAGCCTCTCTAGATTCTTTTAAAGATATCGCCATTTTATGTAGAAAATCCTTTCTGCTCTCCCCCGCTAATGCCTCTTCTATATTAGCTCCTATACTAGTAGCACTTTTTAAAAACTGTTTTGATATCACAAATTCTTTTTGATAAATTAAGATTTTATAGAGCTCCATTGCTTTTAAACTAAAATTAAAACTTCTTTGTTGAATCAAATTCTTTTTTTCCATAATCTATAATTTAAAATTTATAATTTCTTTCTCTTCGTCCGTCCTTTTTGTCTCAACTGAACGATTTTTTA
>CAZRPR010000022.1:8365-10785 GCA_964602125.1 uncultured Candidatus Saccharibacteria bacterium | reverse complement strand
GGACTGACCGGCTCTGGCTAAAATTATTTTTACGTTGGTCTCCCGCTGCAATCGCTCCAAGAAAATTTTATCCAACGAATAATCCTCACCCGTTTTTAGGTAAGGCAAAAAAATAGTTTCCACTCGATATCGATTTAAAACACTAATTAATCCTTCCAGATGGTCTTGATGGTAGTGAGTCAAGAACATAAATTCAATTTTTCGATCGTAAAAGGGCAAAACCTCTCCTAATTCCGCCATCACTCGTCGGCCCGGACCGCCATCAATCAAAAACTGTAAATGATAAGGCGGAAAATCAATTAGAATCGCATCCCCTTGACCCACATCAAGAAAAACGACTCTCGGCCCCAGCCGATCGTGATAAAAATAAAAACCGACCAGAAAAAGAAGAGCGCAGCAACCAATGACCACCGACCAATAGAAATATTGTTCTCGAGTTTTTATTTTTTCTAAAAAATTGATTTTCCGCCTTATTTTGCCGTAAGCAATTTGGAGATGGCTCTTTTTTTTCTCCAAAAAAAGTGGACTTTTGAAATAGGCTAGACGTTTTTTGAGGCCTTTCTTTAAAAACCAGTTTCTCATAAAAATCAAAGTAACGCCCAAGATAAAGTATATAAAAAAATTCATTTTGCCACTCAGAATTTTTTCCTCAAAAGCAAAGGGGACCTTTAAAAAAAGCTCGTTAATCAAGTCAACCAAACGCCAAAGAAAATGAAGAGACAAAGCCATCAAGTCGGAAAAACCGTAACCGGCATAACCGATCGCCGATTCAACCGAAACAAAAGCAAAAAATAGAATACCGATAGGCAAAAACAGGGAGATGAGCGGGGCCAGAATCAAATTGGAGAACGGGGAGATCCAAGCCATAATTCCGAAATAGTAAGCGGTGAGCGGGAGAGTGAACAGCCCGACCGTCGCCGAAAAAAGCAAAATTTGAGCCCCACTTACCAGCCCACCCTCTCGCCCCCAAAAGAAAATTTTATTCAGCCACGGAAAAACAAAAATCATAGCAAAGACGGCCAGATAGGAAAGCTGAAAGCCGATGTCAGAAAGGGGAGCCAGCGGATTTTCAATCATCAAAATAAGCATGGAGAGAAAAAACAAGGCTTTCATGTCAGGCAGGCGACCGCGGAAAAAGGCAAACATCGCCACCAAGCCCATAATTCCCGATCGTTTGGCACAGGCGGGGGCGCCGGAAAGAATTAAGTAGGCCAAAATCACAATTAGAACCAGCACGAAAGATCGCTTTTTGGAAAGACCGATTTCAAGGCAAATACTGCCTAAAATCAGAACTAAAAAAGTAATATGGGAGCCACTAATGGAAAGAATGTGGACCAAGCCCGTTTTTCCCAATTCATTGCGGGTTTGTTCCGGAATTTCGCCTTGATCACCCAACACAATCGCTTTGAGCAAAGAACCTGCCGGTTCCGTTAATTTTCGGTCCACCGCCCATCTCATTTCTTCTCTCCAATCAGCCACTGTCCTGAAAAAGCGATCTTTAAGATTCAAATTTTCCGCCGGCAAAATTTCGCTGATTTCCGGATCGTACATCAAAGCGTAAATGCCCTGGCCGGCTAGATAGAGCGGATATGAAAAGTGTTCGCCCTCCTCCGTCTTAGGAATTTTTATTTTTCCACGAAAAACGATTTGGCTTTGGTAAGAAAAATCGAATTCGCTGTGGGGCAAGATTAGTATCAGGCGACCCGTCTTTCCACCCACCTTCGATTTTTCTTCCTCCACGGAAATAATCTCGATTTCCAAAAAAGTTTTTTCCAGCCTTTTGGCCGGCCAAGAGACTATTTTTCCCCTCAAAGAAACTTCCTCGTCGGCCAGAGAGCAAATATTATCGACTGGGCAGCTAACCAAATCTTCGTATTTTAGAAAAAAAACGATTATGATGAGAATAATAATTAGCCGAAATATTGTTTTAAAAAGAAAACGACCAAGCATAATTTTGCAATTAGCCAATTATTCTTGGATTTTAATAAAAAAAGATTAAAATCTTATAAAATCTAAATTAAAATAAAAATAGATTTTCCCATGAAGCCCAAAAATAAAGTTCGAAAAAGTGGTGGATTCACCTTGGTTGAGACCTTAATCGGAGTTTTTTTGCTGGCCATTATTTCTTTAGGAGTTTACGGTTCGTACGCTTTCGGCGTTAAAATCTCCACTCAAAATCGTCTGCGCATTCAGGCCACAGCAGTGGCGGAGAAAAAAGTTGAATCGATCAAAGCCATGGACTACGAAGACATCGGTACGGCCGGCAATATCCCTAACGGTCACGTGCCAACTCGAGAAAACGAAACAGTCGATAAAACCACCTTCGTGACCAACGTCACTATTGTTTATGTCGACGATCCTTACGACGACCTTTTTCCGACCGACACCGCCCCTTCGGACTACAAAAAAGTGGAGGTGCG
>CAZRPR010000022.1:4469-8265 GCA_964602125.1 uncultured Candidatus Saccharibacteria bacterium | reverse complement strand
ACTTCAACCTTTAATCCAATAGACGCCCACATTACCGTGGCGGAAGGGAAGATTACCAGCAAAACTTTTGTCATTGACAAAACAGGCACCCTAACACTAAATTTCAAAGACACACTAGGAGCCAATGTCGTAGGATCTACTTTTTCACTGACAGGCGGTCGAGTTATCGGCACCACCGTGGCCGCCTCCCCTAAACCGGTCTACGACTACAACGAAACTGGTTTAACGTCCGACGCCAACGGCGTTTGGCAGTTTGGAGGCCTAAGTAAGGGACCGTACGCTTACACCTTCACCACTAGCCCCACTCATGAAGTTATCATCACCGATTTACTCTCCCCTTGGTCGCTGGCACCGGACAGTACCAGTGCCGTCAATTTAACTCTGGGCGAAAAGACGAGAAATATTTTGGTTATCCGCGTTAAAAACCGTACCGGTGGGGCACCTATCGTCGGCGCCTTGGTGAACGTTAAAGATAACTCTGGTGTGCTCTTCCAGGAGGCTCTGACCGATGCCAACGGCTACGTTTACTTTCCTCAGATTGCCGACCCGGCTAAAGCCTTTCTCAATGCTCGCTACAATCTGACTATCACCAAAAGCGGTTTTCGTAATCTCACCGATTCTGTCACTTTCGCTGGCGGTATTATCCGCAAAGACGAGTTGATTAGAAAATAATTTTCGGGAAATAAAAAAGCGGTTGTAAAAATAGTTTTACAACCGCTATGGTTTTAAAATTTTATTGAATTTTTATTGAGATTCTACATACACTCTTCCGCTAAACGTGCTAGCTCTGAGCGAACTGTGTCATTGAAGTTAGTAACACCGACCAATCTCTTGTTGGACATTCGGGCCATACCATAAGCTAATCCGCTAGACTTTGGCTCTATCCGAGTCTTGGTGTCAATCTGACCCAAGTCTCCGGTAAAAATCATTTTTGTTCCTTCTCCCACTCGAGTAATAATGGTTTTTACCTGGTGCGGAGTTAAATTTTGCGCCTCTTCGACAATTATAATGGTGTCAGTAAAAGTAACACCTCTAATGTAGTCTATAGGCTCGAAAGAAAGCTTACCGTCATTGCTTAGAACTTTTCCCACTACATTATCTTTGTCTTTATCTTTACCGTTTTTCTTACCCTTCGAAGGATGAATTTCATTACCACGACAATCATAAACCTGCTCGACAACATCGTTTTTGCCGTTCTTTTTACTCTTAGGCGCGGGTAAGTAAACATTGCGCCCACTGGCTTTACTTATCACCTCTAAAGCGTGCTCTAAAGGTCTACGCCAAGGAGCCATTTTCTCCTCTAGCCCTCCGGGGAGATAACCGAGATTATCCTTATCCTCAAGATGTGTCATGGGATGAGCCACGATAATTTGGCGAAAACAAGTCCTCTGAGCTATAGCACTGGCAATCGCCAACAATGTCTTGCCCGTACCGGCTCCACCCTGGAAAAAAATTAGTTTTATTTCCGGATCGAGCAACTGTTCCATTCCAAAATATTGGGACCAATTTGGTCCGTTACCTTCTATGCTACGAGGAACGATGCCTGACAAGTTAATATTGGCTGGCAAACTTCTGAAAAAATCGCCTTTTCTTAAAGCAAAAAATGGTTTCCAACCGTTATCGATTGATTCAGAGTAGCAAACTACTCCTTCGTTTTCCGCCACTTCTCCATGCTTTTCCGCGTCATAGGCAAAAAATTTTCTGCCAGAACCGTATCTGCCACTCTCCAGTTTATCACCGTCTCCATCAAGATTGATGGTTTTAGGTTTTTGATACTGAGGAACCTCAACCCGATCATGAGTATAGTCTTCAACTTTCAGCTTTAAGTGGCTGCCCACAATAAGGACGCCAATATCCTTGGAAACTAAAGTCAATGATTTGCTCTCGTTTTTTTGAGCAAAATTTTTAGCCGTGGCTATGATTTGATGATCACGACTGTTTTTGTCCAATCCTTTGAAAAAATTCGACTTGGGATGATCGGCAATCACCAGACTTTCATCTCCAGTTCTCTGGATTTCTCTAATTTTTCTCAAAGCCTTACGAGCATCTATGCCCTTATTAGGTTTGTCCTTCAAGTTGTCTAACTCAAAGATTACCGCCATCGGCACAATTAATCGGCAACCATCCTCCCTTAGAATGTCTACTGAATTAGGATCGTAGATGTAAACGTTAGTGTCGGCAACTCTATCTTCCCTGAATTTAAGCATAAAGTCCTCCTTTGACGATTTTAGAAGAGTTTGTAAAAAAGTCCTAAATTTTTAAGGTACTTTAAAACTATTATCGTTTTGTAAATTATTTTTTTGATTTTAGGAAATTTTTTCATCTCAATTTCGGTTTTTTTAATTTCGGCTCTATAATTAAATGAATTTTTATTTAAAATTATGAACAATTTTATTGGCTACCTTCTTTGGCGCATATTAGGCTTTATCCTTGATTACTGGCGTTTTTTCTTGCGTTTCACTCTTTTTTTGGGGCACCTGCTGGCCGTACCGCTTTTGCTCAAAACTTTGTTTTCCCCTTGGAAGAGAGATTTGACACCTTCTCTCACCGTCGGCTTCGACCCGAAAGAATGGTTTAACCGACATCTTTTTAATCTGTTTGCTCGTTTTATGGGATTTTTTGTGAAAAGCATTGCTATTCTGTTTTGGATTTTTTTGGAAATTATTTGGTTACTTGTCGGCACAATCTTCTTTCCGCTCGCCTATTTCAGTCCACTAGTCATACTCGCTTCACTTTTTATTGCTTCTTCTCTTCTGACCGGAAAAAGTGCTTCCGTTGTCGGTTTCGAAATTTCCGAGGTCGGATCGATCGGCCTGCTCGTCCTCGCCATAATCTTATTTTTGTTTGAAATCAAACTAAAACAGGCCTTTAATTTGGCCGATCGAATAAACCCCCGCCCAGATAAACCCCGCTTAAGTGATCCTTGGTTTCTCTCTCTTTGCAATCATTTTCTCCTGGCGCCTAATGATTTGAAAAACGCCTGGCTAAGCGATGAGATGAAAAAAATCTTGATTTCCGCTCACCTTACACGCACCGAGTTTGATAAAATCTTAGAGTATGTTTTGAATCGCCAAATTTTTCAATTCAAGAACCGGGCGTGGTGGCTCTGGGAGAATTTATTCCGCGTCCGCCCCCTAACTGAAGATTGGGTTTTTGGTTGGACTTTTAATTTGAATCGTTTCAGTTCCCCTGTCAGAAAAAACCAAACCCTCTATTTAGCCAACAATCATCCAAAAGAGCTGGAAATATTAAAGGGTAATTTGGCGGAAAATAAAGGGCTAAATTTTGTCCTGACGGGTGAAGATGGCACCGGTAAGAGAAGACTGGTGGAGAATTTGGCCGTTGACTTGGAGCAAAGAAAAGTGCCCACTTCTCTTTGGGGGAAAAAGCTGGTGGAGCTTCATTTGGATAACTTAATCGCCTCCGCCCAGACCGATGAGGAAAAAATCCATTTATTGGAAAAAGTTTTTTTAGAGACCGTCACTGCCGGCAATATTATCCTTTTCGTTCCTTCTCTTGGTAGTTATCTTAATCGAAAAGAGGAGGGTGAAAGCTTGGGCCGAACGGATGTTTCCGCGGTTTTAGTTAATTTTCTGGCTAATGCCGACATTCAGATTATTACCATGGCCACACCGGCCGAAATTCACGAAACCTTAAAAGACCGCTTCGAAATGAATAAATATTTCAAATTGATCAAACTGGAAGAACCGGCCCTCGAAGATTGTCTGCCTATTATTTTCGAAAAAACGGAGGAGCTGGAAAATCGATTAGGAGTGTTAATTACTTTTGGCGCCCA
>CAZRPR010000022.1:0-4369 GCA_964602125.1 uncultured Candidatus Saccharibacteria bacterium | reverse complement strand
GTTTCCGTTCTTGTTTCGGCTCTCCTCCGCCGAAGACTGGATCTTTCTAATCCTGATCGACCAACGGGCTGTTTCCTCTTTTTGGGGCCAACCGGTACGGGAAAAACCCACACTGCTGAAACTTTGGCCGAAGTCTACTTCAAGGGAGAGGATCGGATGGCCCGACTAGATATGTCAGAATATCAGGGACCGACTGCTTTAAATAAAATTTTGGGCGATGCCGAGGGCGAAATAGAAGGATTTTTTCATAAAATTTTAACGGCCAATCCTTTTAATTTAATTCTGCTTGATGAACTGGAAAAGGCGGACACCTCTATTCACAAATTATTGCTTCAAGTAATGGAGGAAGGTATGGCGAGAACAGGCCGGGGACAGAAATTGAATTTCAGGGAGACGATTATTATTGCCACCTCAAACGCCGAGGCGTTGCTAATTCAAGATTTAGTGAAGAAAAAAGAAAAACCGGAAAATATCAAAAAAATTGTCTTGCAAAAAATTCAAGAAGACGGTATTTTCTCGCCGGAAATGTTAAACCGTTTTGACGGTATCGTTATTTTTGAGCCCCTTACCTTGGAAAGTTTGATTTTTATTGCCGGCCTTAGCTTAGATAAATTAAAAAAACGATTGGAAACCAAAGAAATCCTCATTACTTACGACCCGACTTTTCAGCAGAAACTGGCCGAAAAGGGCTTCGATCCTGTTTTTGGCGCCAGAGAACTACGTCGAGTAGTAGAGAAAGATATTGAAGAGTCCATCGCCAAAGACTTACTAGCCGGCAAGATAGAGAAGGGAAGAGAGTTTAAGTTGCCGATGGAATACCTAGGAAATTAGAAATTGAAAATTTTAAATTAAGAATTATGGAGAAATTTATAATTTATAATTTATAATTTATAATTCCTAAAGTAATTTCTAATTTATAATTTCTAAAGTGTTTAATAAAATCACCCTAACTTTGATTATTATTCTTCTAGCTTGGCCTTTTTGTGCGGAGGCGCAGTTGGAAAAAAAGAAGAATTTTAAAGATTTCAAAAAAACCAGCTTGAGCTCATCTTGCGTGGCGGTTGTTGATGCCGCAACAGGGGAATTGCTTTTGGGTAAAAATGAAAATCAAACGAAGCCGGTAGCCAGCATCACTAAAATTCTGGGGGCGTATGTTTATTTAGACCAAAACCCTAACTTAAAAAGAACAGTCAAGATGGAGTCGGGAGATGAGGTGGGTGGCGGAAGACTTAAGCTGCCCGTCGGCACCACTGCAAAAGCGAAAGATTTTCTTTATTCCAGCCTCATTGGCTCCGCCAATAACAGCGCCACCGCTCTCATCCGATTAAGCGGTCTTAACAAAAGCGAATTCACTCAAAAAATGGAAGCGCTAGCGGAAAAGGCCGGAGCCTCCTCCACCAATTTTGTCGATGCCAGCGGAATCTCACCGGAAAATAAAGCCAGCGCTAAAGAACTAGCATTGATTAGTAAAAAAGTTTTGGAAAATAGCACTATTCAAAAAATCGGAGGCAAGAAAAAATATGCCTTTAAAATCAACAGCGGCAAGGGCACTAAAAATATTATTCACACTTCTTCTATTATCAACGCAAGCAACAAACAATTTGACATTATTTTCGCCAAGACGGGTTATCTGCCGGAGGTGGGCAACAATCTGATTGTCAGACTGGAAAGCAGGCAAAATAAGAAAAATGATGTTATCGTAGCCCTAATGGGAGCTAAAAGCAAGACCGGCAATGTCTCCGACGCCAATAAAATCGGCAAATGGGTGTTTGAGAATTATAAATAGAAACAAGAGGGAAGGAAATTAAAAGTTAAAAATGCAAAATTAAAAATTATTTTAAAAATTAGAAATTATAAATTTTAAATTGTAAATTATGGATTATGAATTTTTTTATTAAGAAAAGTTTCTATAATCTATAATTTCTGAAATAATATATAATCCCTAATTCCCTAAATGTCTTTCCTAAAAACCCTAAAAAAATCCATCCCTCCGTCATTAGTTGATTTTTATCATCTAAATTTAGGTTTTTGGGGTAATTTTCTTTACGGTTCGCCTAGCCAAAAACTTATCTTGATTGGCGTTACAGGGACTAAAGGTAAAACTACTGTCGCCTATTTGATTTGGCAAATTTTAACCAAAAATAACCTGAAAAGTGCTCTTTCATCCACTGTCTTTCTCTCGACGGGCGAGGGCAAAAACCGCAATTTAACCAAGATGGGCATGCCCGGTCGTTTTTTCTTACCTCGGCTGCTCAAGCAAGCTCTTCGCAATCAGGCTCTTTACGGGGTGGTGGAAACCAGCTCTGAAGGCATTGCTCAACACCGACAAAAATTCTTGGATTACGACACTGTCATTTTCAACAACCTCTCTCCGGAGCACATTGAAAGACACGGAGGTTTCAAGGAATACCGAAAGGAAAAAGAAAAACTTTTTAAACAATGCTCCAAGAATCATGTTTTAAATCTAGGCGACGCTTCAGTTAGACATTTTCTCAAATATCCGGCCAAAGCTAAATGGGGCGTAATTTTACGCGATCAAGAGGAGGGTAGGCCCAATTTCAACACGGTCAATCAGGAGGAAATCAACCATTTGGTGGAGGGCCGGACAGGCGAAGACGGGCTCTTCGAATTAAAAGAATGGCTAATTATGGGAGAATTTCAGAAAAAACTAATTTTCGAGCATGCCTACAAGCCAAATATTGAGGGACGCTTTAATTTGCTAAATATATTGCTGGCTTATGCCGGATTACGATCGCTTGATTTACCGGCGGAAAAAATCGTAGAGTTTTTTCGTCGCCTAAAATTGCCTCCTGGACGGATCCAGGAAATCAAAGTTAAAAATATTGATTTTCGAATTTTTCTAGATTACGCCCATGAACCCCTCAGTCTTAAATCCGTTTTAGATTACGGTCGGGAAATTCTCCCACCGAAGAAAAAACTGATTTGTCTCATTGGCGGACAAGGGGGCGGACGCGATCGTTGGAAGCGAAAAGCCATGGGAGAGTTAGCCAGTAGATTGTGCGACAAGGTAATCATTGGCACGGAAGACCCTTACGATGAAGATCCGGAGGCTATCAATCAGGAAATTCTCACTGGAGTTTTAAGCAACAAAAACTTTACCCTCAAAAAAAATGTTTGGTCCTTTGTTGATCGTCGTAAAGCCTTGGAAAAAGCTTTAAAAATTGCCAAATCTGGTGACGTGGTTATTCTTTGCGGCAAAGGCGGCGAGAAAAAAATGTGCGTCGGCGACAAGACAATTCATTGGGATGAGGAGAAAGAAGTGAAACAGATTCTTTGTTTGCTGTAGAAAAAATTTTGTTCTTTTTATTTTTTCCCCTTAAAATAAAAACGTATTAGTGATTGTTAAGTTGCCTTATTTTTGGCGATGAAGAAGAAAAATAAAAATCAAAAAAACAGCCGTATTTTGGCTCCAGTAATGTTTATTTTATTGGCAGGATTTTTTCTTTTTGGTCTGAATTCCGCCTCAGCGGAAGAGGTAATAACTGGAGAAAGCGTAAAGACAGCGGAGGAGCCGGCAGTAGCCCCTTCCTATGTCAACTTAGACAAAGCCCTGAATTTTGAGCTTATGGGCAAGGATTTTGCCTACTTTCTGGACAGTCGTTTTGACCTTAAGAGTTTTATGAATCAACCCGTTCGTCTTCCTGTCGCCTCCGACAATCCGGACGGCATTCCGGGTGGCGATGAAGATTTTTTGTATATTTACCCGCCGGAATTCTATTTTTCTCCAAAAACCGGTAAAATCTCTGTCATTCCTTCTAAAATTATATATTTCGCCTCCGGTCAAAGCGTCAATGAAAATCGAGTAAAGTACTTAAGAAGCGATTTGCAAAAAAAAGTGGCGGAATTACTGCAAGAAAAAAAGACTGAGATTGAAAGCTTAAAGGCGGTAATTGTAAAACAACAATCAAAACGCTACCAAACCGTCGGGCTGCTCAGCACCCCCGACGAAAAAATAGCCGGATTATGGGGCCAGGTGTTTTCCCTACCAGTCGTTCACGCTGAAGGAACGGATGCTACCGAACTGACTAATCTGGTCTCCGACTTACAACAACAAATCAGCAATCAACCAACCAGCAGCAACACTCTTTCTGAAGATAATGCTATTGAGCAAGTAATTTCCTCTGACGATTCCAAAACGCGAGAGATGCTCTCTCTCCTGCTTTTGCTTTTGATTTATAAGAACGCCATGGCGGAGCCCGTCACCGACCTTAAAGCTCAATGTCTAGCTGTCGGTGGTGAATGGCTAAACGAAAAATGCTCCATTGATAGCACCACCGCCAGTGAGACCAACACAGTCACTGCTCTAGGCACTCAGAAAATTTGTGAAGAATCGGGTGGCACTTGGAAA
>CAZRPR010000021.1:9803-15788 GCA_964602125.1 uncultured Candidatus Saccharibacteria bacterium | reverse complement strand
GTGACTACTCGTCCTCGCGGAGTGCGAGCCAGAAAGCCCATTTCCATTAGGTAAGGTTCATAAACATCCACTAAGGTGTCCTCCTCGTCCCCAATAGCAGCCGAGAGGGTTTGAACGCCGACGGGTCCACCGTCGAATTTATCGATTAAGACTTGAAGAATCTTTCGATCGATTTTCTCCAAGCCAATTTCGTCTATTTCCAACATTTTTAGGGCTTCTTTAGCAATTTTTTCATTGATAATGCCATTGCCTTTGACTTCGGCAAAATCACGGACGCGCTTGAGTAGTCGATTGGCGACTCGAGGGTTATGGCGACTACACTCCGCAATGGCGATTGATCCGGCCGGTTCGATGGGAATTTTTAGCAATTTGGCGGAACGTTTGATTATTTCTTCAATTTCCGGAACGGAATACAAGTCTAAACGAAAAAGACCGCCAAAACGAGAGCGCATTGGGTTGGTCAGTAGACCAATGCGAGTGGTGGCACCGATAAGAGTAAAGCGGGGTAAGTTGAGCTCTAGGACTTGAGCTGACGGTCCTTTGCCGACAACAATATCAAAACGAAAGTCTTCCATGGCCGGGTAGAGAGCCTCTTCAACGGTTCGGTTTAGGCGATGGATTTCATCAATGAAAAGAATATCACCATCCTCCAAGTTAGTAAGAAGAGAAGCTAGATCTCCCGTTCTTTCCAAAGCTGGACCAGAGGTAACCTTGATTTTACTGCGCATTTCGTAGTTGATAATGTAAGCCAAAGTGGTCTTTCCTAAGCCGGCCGGACCGTGGAAAAGCAGATGTTCCAGGGGTTCCTCTCGGAGTTTGGTAGCCTCCATGATAATAGAAAGACTTTCTTTGACTTTGCCTTGACCGACATATTCATCAAAGGAGCGAGGGCGCAAAGTGCTGTCCAAAAGGCGATCTTCCGTTTTTTTTAGGGGCAGAGTAACCGCTTCGATTGAAGATTCTTCAGTTTCTTTAAGGGGAAAATTATCCATGTTTGAAATAGCTGAGCTTATTTTTTAATAATTGAAATTTTTTAAGGACAAGAGGAGCTTTTGGATTTAAATGAAACATTATTATGTTATTTTCCAATATAATTCTGCTTCTGTCCAATTTGAGATTTTTTTTGATCTTCATTTGTTGCAAATTTTTCAGTAGATTTTCCAAATAACCGCCAAGGCGTCCGGCGAGCAGTCGTTCTATGAATATCGGAAAAATGTTTTGGCTATGCAGGTGATTAAAAACTACAGCCGGTTTTTGAAAGGAATGATTTGGCAAGAATTTTTTTAACCAGAGGCGATTTTTTTTCAGAAAAACATCCTTATTGGAATTGTTTTGAAAAGTATAAAGAGCAATCATTTGAGCGTACTCCTTGGCAGAATAAAGGTCTTTTAGTTCCCTTTCCAGTTCCAAGTCAGATAGGCCTCGATAATGATTGAGGCAAAATTTATTTTTCCTTGAGCGACCGTCTCGAGTTTTTTTTCCCAGCCACCAAGAAGCTAAAGTCATAAAAAAGCGAACAGTCCAAGTTCGATTCGTTTCGGTAAGAATTAAGAAATCAATATCGCTTTTTCGGGAGCAATTTCTACCGGCAACACTGCCGCAAAGGTAAATTGCCCGGATAAAGGGAATTTTCTTGATTAAGTAAAGTTTTCTCTTAACCATTTCAATCTTCTTTTGGGCTTCTCTGGTTCTCTCCAAATAGTTTAGCCAAGAAAATTGCTTCTTTTTGTTCAAAAAATAAAGTCCTTTTTTCTCTCTGATTATTTTTTTAGCTACTAAGCCTGCTAAAATTTCTTTTAAAGTTGAGAAAGAAGTGTCAGTTTTATTTGGGGCGATAAGATAGAAATCAATCTCAGAAAGACAAAGAGGCTTTTTCTCCGTTTCAAAATAAAGGAGGGTTTGCAAAACCGAAGACTCCAAATCGCTTAAAGAAGAAGGATTATTTTTCATCGAAATTCTATTTTTTGAGAAGAGCTTATAGTTTTGTGATCTAGAAAAGCATGGTTAAGCTTACTCGACCGGTTGGGTCAACTTTTTTCACTTTTACTTTCACTTTGTCCCCTTCGTTCAAGTGGTCTCTAATGTTTTCTATTCTTTCTTTTTTGATTTCAGAAATATGTACCATACCGTCTTGGCTGGAAGTGAGTTTAACAAAGGCACCAAAATCCATAATTTTAACTACTTCTCCCAAATATTCTTCTCCCTCTTCAATCTTTTTGGTGAGGTCTTTGATAATGGCTACCGCTTCCTGGATGGAAGCTTCGTTTTCTGAAGAAATTTGGACTAAACCGGACTGTTCAATATCAATCGTAACTCCGGTTTGATCAATAATCTCATTAATCTTTTTTCCTCCTGGCCCAATAACATCTCGAATCTTATCAATCGGAATCTGAAGAGAGACGACGCGAGGAGCGTAAGGAGAAAGATTTTCTTTAGGTTTTGCAATCACTTCTTGCATGGCGTCAAGAATTTCCATGCGAGAAACTTTAGATTTATCAATAGCGTCAACAATAACTTCCATAGGCAAACCTTTGAGCTTTATGTCCATTTGAATAGCGGTTACTCCATCTCGAGTACCGGCCATCTTAAAGTCCATAAAACCGGAAAAATCTTCAATGGCACAAAGATCGTTTAAAACAGTGTATTTATCTGTTTTGGGGTCATGCATTAAGCCCATAGCGATGCCTGCCACCGGTTTTTTAATGGGTACACCGGCATCCATCAAAGCTAAAGTGCTACCACAGACGCTAGCCATAGAGGTCGAACCGTCACTGCTCATTATTTCAGTGTGCATAACAATAGTGTAAGGAAAATCGTCCTTTGAAGGCATTACGGGGTCTAAAGCTCTCTCTCCTAAGGCACCGTGACCGATTTCTCGGCGACCGGGACCTCTGTTGGGGCGACATTCACCGACCGAAAATGGGGGAAAGCTATAAAAATGCATGTAATGTTTTTTCTGATCCAGGTCTTCCTCCATTCCCTCAAGGATAAGAGCACTGCCCGGCGATCCGAGAGTGGTGGTGGTTAAACCTTGAGTCAAACCTCGAGCGAAAATGGCTGAACCGTGAGTTCTGGGCAAAACGCCAATTTCGATTTGTAAGTTTCTGATTTGATCTACTGCTCGACTGTCAATCCGCTTCCCTTCTTCGCTGAACTGGTCTCGAACTCTCAGTTTGACGACTTTGTCAACAGCCTCTCCGAAAAGATTTTTTAAGTCTTCCGATCTGATCTCTTCCGGTTTTTCGAAAGTTTCGATTAGTTCCGGTAGAACGGATTCCTTATAGTCTCTGAGGTGACTTTCAAATTCTTGTTTGGTTTCATAAGCAGCTAGTAAATTTTTTATTTCCGGTAAGGTTTTTTCCTTAGTAAAAGCTACAACTGATTCAGGCAGAGTGAAAAGCGTCACTTCTTTTTTAGGTTTACCGACTTTATTCACTAAATCCTCAATTAGGGCAATTATCTTTTGGTTTTCTTGCTCGGCTAAAACAATAGCTTCCTTAATTTTTTCTTCCGTGGTTTCCTTGGCTCCCGCTTCGATCATGGCGATTTTACCCTCTTTGGTTGAGGCAACGGTTAAATCAAGTTGGCTATTATCGCTTTCTGTCAGTTTTGGATTAACAATTAATTTATTATCGATTAATCCGATCTTGATACCACCCAAGATGTTTTCGAAAGGAATATCGGAAATGGCGAGAGCAGCTGAAGCTCCCACTAGTCCCAAGAATTCAGGATCGTTTTCTTTATCAAAGCTAAGAGCAGTAATGATTATTTGCACTTCATTGCGCATACCGTCCGGGAAGAAAGGTCTGACGCTTCGATCGATGACTCTACCATTTAAAACCGCATCGTCCGTTGGACGACCTTTTCGTTTGACGAAACGACTGCCTCTGACTTTACCGGCAGCATAATAATTCTCCTCATAATCAACTGTTAAGGGGAAGAAATCAACACTGGAAAGGGGTTTAGGGCTCATAACGGCCGTAGCCAAAACGACTGATTCACCGTAAGTAACGGTTAGAGAACCATTAGCTTGATTGGCCAGGCGACCCGTCTCAAAAATAAGTTCTCGACCGCCAATCTCGGCGGAAACACGGATAACGGGTTTGTTAACACTCGGATTTTCCATATAATTGTAGACTAGATTAAGATTACTTTTATTTTTACCTCTATTTTTGCTTCAGTTTGAGCTCTTTGGTGATCTTCAAATACACCTCTTCCTGGGTGTTTTTTAGATAGTCGAGCATTTTCTTTCTTTGAACGACCATTTTCAGCAAACCTCTTCGAGAATGTTTGTCTTTGCTGTTTTTCTTAAGATGATCGGAAAGATTGTTAATTCTTTCAGTCAGAAGACCGACCTGAACGGCGGCCGAACCGGTGTCTTTCTCGTGCAATGAAGTTTTGCCGATGATCTTACTCTTCTTTTCTTTGCTTAGCATTTTAATTAAATTTAAACGGCTTATTTTGATTAGTTAATTAATTTCTAACATAGCTTTTTAAAAAGCTCAAAAAAAGGCGAAAAAATTGATTTTCGACTCAGATTTTTTTAGAAATCAGTAGAATTTTCTAGTTATTCTGATTTGAGTTTTTAGGTGTTGGGGTTGGATCGCTAATAGAAACATTTTCATTACTATTTTCAGTCTCCGGCTCCGGTCTTGTCGTTGGTGTAGGATTAGGTGAGACGGCAGGAGAAGCCGAGGGGTCTTCCTCTCCGGGAATAAACTGACTCTTGAAAACAGTCAAACTGTCCTTTCCGCAGGCGATAAGGATATAACCGTTTTCAACTACATAGTCCAAAGAAAGTCCGCTTCTTTTATCAATCAGGGCAAAACGACCGTTATTGAAGACTCCGCTATCGGCGAAGTAAGCTCCCGGATTATCAATAGGAAGGCCTTTCCATAATTCCCCTAAATCCAAAACCATGGTTGATTCCCAACTTTTCATTTTTTCTAAAGTAGTGGCGGTGTCACTTTGGGATTTTATGGCTAGTCCCAAAATAGTTTTGCCGGCAAAGAAGTCAGCGACCAGTAAGGCCGGCTTTTTATTGGGTTCCAGAACAATTTTTTCCGGAATAGAAATTTCGGTGGCATCCATTAAATCTTTAATGGAGAGGGCTGATTTGTTCGAATCGACAAAGACCAGTTGAGTCATTTTTTTGACACTGCCCTGATCCCGTAGCTTACTTAAGAACATATTGACTGATTCTTTTGACTCAATTGGCACCTCCTTGCTTTCAGGGATAATTTTTTCCGCTTTAATCAGCGTTGCCACCGGTTTGGGAGCGGAATTGTTATTTAATGGTCTGATCGGTCCGCTAGAATTGGCATTGCTGTTAGCGACAGAGGCGTTTTGATTGGCGTTATCTTGCGGAGTTTTACTACTGCTTCCACCAAAAGCCAAAACCAAAACAATAACTAGCACTATTACGCCGGCGAAAACACCGCCACCAATAATAAGGAATTTTTTCTTGGAATCATTGACCGGAGCGTTCTTTTTTGATCCGGATGGACTTTCTCCGTTTTCTGTCGTCGGTTCACCTGCCGTGTTCAATTGATCTTCCATGTTCTCTCTCTCCTCGGCATATTCAGTCGGGGCGGAATAATTCAAGGCCGATTCGACAGCCTGAAGCAGAGATTTGTCTCCTCCCGGCTTCATACCCAGTTTTGAGGCAAAAGGATTTTTGGTGGAGGTATCCATCTCTTCGTCTGTGTCGGTTTTTTTATTTTCCGGCTTTAAATCAACGGTTCCGCCTATATCAGGCATTATTTTGATGGGATTTTTATCTTCAGTTGGGGCAGTTTCCTCCTCCAGGTCAATTTTGGGGAGAACGTTATTTTCCTCTGAACCGGTTTCTTCCTTTTTGGCAGGCTCTATTTCACCAACAGTTGAGTTCGGTTCGGCCGGATTTTCAGTGGCGGTTGTTTTACCGGCCAGCATCTCAGATAATTTATTTTGCATATCAGGCTCCACCTTGGGGGCAATAAAGGA
>CAZRPR010000021.1:0-9703 GCA_964602125.1 uncultured Candidatus Saccharibacteria bacterium | reverse complement strand
TTGTTTGATTATAAAACTAATTTAAAATAAAGAAAAGTTAATTTTAAAATTAAACACAAAAATGGAAAATTGGAAATCGATGCTTAAAATTATCCTGCCAATCGGTATTGTTTTTATTATAGGGGGAGTTTATTTATTTAAAAAATTGAGTGAAGAGCCAAAGATTGTCTTGCCTCCTTCGATTGAAAAGCAGACAGAGCAAAAGGATAACGTCTCGACTGAAGAAGCAAGAACTATAAGCGAGCAAAAAGCAACAGCTGACGAAAATTACGTGCCCAATTTGGAAGATATTAAAAATGCCAAAGTGACACCAGAAAACGAAACTACATTAGAAATCGAAGCTGATCCGGGAGCCCTGGATAAACTTTCCGCCCCGGAATAGAAGCTTGCTATGAAGCGATGAAAGTTGAAAGTTGAAGGGAAAGAGGAAAGAGGAAAGAGGAAAGAGGAAAGAAAGCCTTACTGGATATTTTTTTCCCTATTTTTCCCCTTTTTAACTTTTAACTTTGCACTTTTAACTTTCAACTTTTAATGCCGTTCACGGCATTCCCGCATTTCTATTGAGCGTCTTGGATGCAACTGCAACAAATGCCTGGTTCTTCTTTGAGTTTTTTAATCCAGCCTTGATCTTTGGTGTCGTTACCACCATCGCTTTTAATCTTACTCTTTTCATCTGACGGACCGTTGCCGTTCATGAAGTAGGCGAAACCGGCAGCGGGGAAATATTGTTCCGGTTTGCCCTTTTTGGTAGTATATTGAAGTTTAGTATTGCCTTCGTCTTTAATAATAATCATACAGTCTTTGCCGTCTGGACAACCTTCCATTTGACAGTCACAATCTCGGTTGAAGGGAGCTCCTGGAGCAGGCGTCGGTTTTTTCCAATCCTTACATCCTTTTTTGCAATTAGCTTCACATTTGTCAGAACAGCCCAAAACACAACCTTTTTTTGCAAACACCCATCCTTCCTTTTTACATTCCGTTTCTGGAATCTGACAAGTGTTACAACAACAATGACATTTAGCCAATTCGGCACAAGATGGCAGTTCAAAAGTGTATTCACCCGTATCTGATTCTCCGCCGGCGCCCGTACCTTCTTTTTCAGTCGGTTTTAGCATATCTCTTTTACCTATGCCACCGATGCGATAGTAAAGAACGTAAGTGTTTTGACCGCAAAGTTTCTTGAATTGATTTGGTTCCAATTTGAAAGGTTTTTTCCCGGTGCCGTTTTCTTCTCCTCCCTGCTGGCCTCCGCCTTGTTGCTGTTGTTGCGCTGGCTGCTCCGAAGGTGTTGGCTGAGGGGTTTGTTGCTGCTGAGCGGATGATTGAGCGTTTTTATTTTCATTTAAGCCCAAGATCTTCTTAAACCAACTAGTGATTTCAGAGGTTAGGCTTTTATTACTGTTTTGATTTGAGTTTAAATTAGCATTGGCATTACTACTGCTACTGTTGTTGGTGGTGTTACTGCCAGTGAAGGAATTTACCAGGTTATCAAGAGCTTCAGTCGAACCCGTGCTACCGGTAGGGTTACTACTGGCGGGAGTGTTGGTACCAGTAGAATTTTCAGGGGTAGCGTTGTTCCCGCTGTTGGTTGTCCCGGTGCTATTACTGGTCGTGCTTGATTTTCCACTGATAAAATCGGAGACGGTTTTTTTCAGAGTACTCACTTCCGCCACCAAAGAATCAATCTTTTGAAGTAAGGAATTGAAAAGTGAGGCGGAAATAGTGACGTTTTCTCCTGAAGTGGCCGCCGAAACGGAATAAACAAAACTATTAGTCAAAACAAAATTCGTCCCCAGCCAAATAAAAATTGGCATAAGGAGAAAAAACAAGGATTTTTTGAATTTAATTTTTTTCACGGGAAAAATTAAGAGTTATTTGGGATTAAAATTATTTCTATTCAGTACCTCCTGCGCTTCCTTCTTTTGCTCCCCCTTCTTCTCCTCCTCCTGTTGGCGCTTCTTTTTGCTCTTTTGGACTAGCATTCTCACCGTCTCCGTTTCCTTCATCTTTTTTTATTTCTTCCATAAATTTCGCTACCTCTTCGGGGGTGTAAAATTGTGATAATCCTTCTCTAATTGACTGCATCATATCCGATTCACCACCGCCGAAACCACCCAATCCAGAAGATCCGCCGCCACCACTATCGGCCGGATTGGAGGGGAGAGAGGAACTAGAATCAATACCGGTTGTAGGACTTTCGGGAACGCCGACGTACGGATCAGCTAGAGGCGTTAAATTCGGGTCGTTTCTCATGGCTTCTGCTTTTTCGGCCATTATGTCAAAACCAGTTTTACCATTAGTGCCGATGCCAGCATCGTCAAAGAAAATATCCTTATTGAAAGCATCTCCAGTAAAATCTTTATTGTTATAGTCTATTCCTGGTTGATTATATTTATCCCAAAAACCCTCGCTATCTCCAGTCACCGAAGAAGAACTTGGGCTATTCACCGTTATTGGGTCTCTATCGGAAGTAAAATTTGAAGTTTCGTCGTCGCTCATCCTTCCTGGTACTTTTTTGATTGAGTTTGTCTCCTTTATAGCATCGTTTATTTTATTGGGGGTAATATCACCATTATTTAGCTTTTCGTTAAGCTCTTTAGCCTGTTCTGTATCTATTTTTTTGTCTTTCCATGCCTGAGTTACTTTATCTTGAGCATCGGATATATATTGCTCTTTTGAATTGGCGAAATCATTGTTTATTTCAGATTGGCTTGGTGGACCGTTTAATATCGGACTTGCTATACCGGCTTCTGTATTAACCGCTGATTGTATTTCTCCTTGCACATCTACTTTATTGCCCGCATCTATTTTTTGTTGTATTTCATCGGCTTGCTTTTCAGTTATTCTGCCATCATTGTAGGCTTTTTGTACTTCCGAGTCAGCGTCGTATTGCTCTTTTGTCCAAGTTCCTCCTTTGTCGCTAGGTGTAGCTATGGGTTTTAATTTTTCTATATCTTGCGTGGTTTGTTGTTTTTGTTGTTCTGTTTTTTCCTTGCCGCAATCCGGACAGCCACCACTTTGGTCGCCACCGCCTCCGCCTCCCGAACCGCCACCGGAGCCGCCTCCACTGCCACCACCGTTACCATTATCTTTATTCTTCATTAAATCCTTAAGCATATCTTGCCAACTGTTGTTGTTACTGTTGCTATTATTAGTGTTATTGTTTGAATTATTCGCCTGTTGGCACTGCTGATTGGGGTAACGATTGGCGACGCAATTGAAGGGAGAGATTACCCCGTTTTGGCAAGAATCGGTGCCGGAAGTTTGATTGTACTGAACCAAATACATCCCATCGCAAGTGGCTCCGGGACATTGTTTCTGCTGAAGGCGACCTTTGGCCTGGAGATCGGCACAGGAACAACCGTAATCAGTACTGGTTTCATTCTGGTTAACTCCGTCACCGCCTCCTTTAGTGGCGGGACATTTGTCAAGACTGTCTGGAATTTCATCCTCGTCCTTGTCGTTATCTTTTTTCTCTTTGGGTAAACAATCGCCGGCAGCGCTGACACATTGATCGGTTGGGCAAATACAGCCCACTCTGCCCACTTCTTCATTTAAAATTTTCTCGGTACAATCGTCGTCGGTGGCCGCACAGCTAGCCATACAAATTTTTCGTTCCGAATAATCGGTTTTCCATTCTCCTCCGCTTTCCGTACATTGGGTTTTATTACTTGGAGAAGCGGTTTCTCCCTCTCCCTCTCCCTCTCCCTCCCCCTCCCCATCTTTATTGTTAGTATTATCATTATTGTTATAAACACATTTTTCCTCCAGCCAAGCTCCGCCGTCTGCCAAGCAGGCAGCTTTGTCGGTAGTGTCAGCTTGGGCTACGGCATTCTTATAAATCAGAAGAAGCAGAAGCAGAGAAAGCAGTTCTCGAGACTTGGTGTCATCGGAAGAAATAATTTCCGTTAAAGCGTCTTCATCGGTCAGATCAATGCTGGAAGCGGCTGAATCTTGAGTTTGACCAACTAGGTTTTTAAGCAATTCGTCGGTCTGAGTGGAAGCTTCATCTTCCGCCTGGACTTGAGGCATAAATAAGCTTTTCAAGTGTTGCCAGAAAGGATTATTTTCATTACGCGCGGAAACATTAAATTTTTCTTTGATTTGCTCGGGAGTGAGGGTTTGGTTTAGGAGGACCGCTCTCAGAATTTCAAGTAGCTGGTCTTTGTCCTTAAGGGCAGTATCCAACTCTTTTTCTAAACCGTCTTTGATGTAATTAATTTTTTCATTGCTAATCTTTTTGCCATTAGCGAAATAAATTGATTTTAACTTGGTAACGACAATTTTATTGGTTTTCTGGTCGACATAAAACTGAGGAGGGAAAAGATAGAGGTAATCGAGATCCTCTTTGGTGTTACCCACTTCCTTTTCACCGATAGGAATACGGACGGGTTTACCGAGAAAACTTTTGAGGTCGATTTTGTTATTTAAAATGTTTAAAAAATCTTCCGCCTCAAAATTAGCTATATTATCGATGCCGACAGCGGAAACCGCTTTCGTTTCTTTAGTGCTAACAATCCAAAAACCAGTTAAGAGGATAAATAGCGATAAACAGAGGAATTTTTTAGACATTTTTTATTTTTTTACGGTTTTATGCATTATAGGGAGAAAGTATGGAAAAGGAAAATTTAAGAAATTAGAAATTATTTTAGGAATTATAAATTTTAAATTTTTCTATTAAGGAGATGTTCTATAATCTATAATCTATAATTCCCCTAATCTACAATTCCTAACTCCCCTAATCTACAATTCCTAACTCCCCTAATCTACAATTCCCAAAGTTTCTAAGGTGAAGTCTTCTCATCTCCTCCCTGCTTGCCTCCGCCCAAGATTTGTTCCAGTGGACCGAGTAAGCCGGAAAGGGCTTCGGGCAACATCTTTAACATACCAATCATACCCATTATTTGTTGAATCATCTGCATTGGATCTTGTTTCTGCTCCCCACCACCCCCACTATCTTCACCGCCGGAAGAACTAACCACCTGGCCCGCCACCGGAGCTTCGGTGATATAAGAATTTTGGTTCACATTGGCAATCTGACCATTGACATTCGTTTGATTAGCCGTGCCCCATGGATTGGCGGGAAGGGCTTCATTCTCATTGGCGTTCTGATTTCGAAGAGGATTATCGGGCAATGAAACGTTGGTGTTTAGATTTTGAAGAGGATTGGCCGGTAAATTGGAAGTTGTGGCATCGACATTGGAGTTGCTAGTTTTCGTAGTTTCTTCTAGGATACCGAAAAGATCAGAGAGAGAAGATGAATTGACATTGCCGTTATCCAAATTATCTTTCAGAGAGTTAAGCTGACCCAGGGCCAGTTTCATGTTTTCCGGTAAGTTTTCATTATCGGCGAAAGCTTCATTTACTTGCTCAATCAAGGTCGATAGATCTAGGTTTTCTCCTTCTTCCTTGGCGGTAGTCAACAACTCAAAAACTTCATTATAGGTCAACTTGGAGACGCTTTGATCGGACATTACTTTAGCAACGTCAAAAGCGTTTGGAGTGTTGGCCGGATCAAAAACGTTTTTTTCGGAGGCATCATTCCAAGCTTGCATAGCGGGAGTTTCCAAAATCTCTATTTTTTTATCGACCAAGTCATAAACATGATACACTTCTCCTGTTTTTTCCTCTCTTTTTTCATAAATAGGCTCTTTTTTCAGCTCATGGTATTTCTTACTGATAGTCCAAGGGGTGAAGGTGGCAGTTTTCTCCTGCTTCATGGTTTCCAAGGTGGTTTTCATGTCGGTGGCGCTGACCTTATTGATTCCGCTGGAGACTAATTCTTTAGCGATGTTAACGGCCCCTTCATTGGTTTCGGGATTAAAAACCCCGTCGCCGAAATATTCTTTGAAAACAGTAATGGCAGGAGTTTCTTCAAAAGTGAAAAGATCTTCTCCGCTGTCTTTTTTGGTTTCAGTGGAATTTTGTTGTTCGAAAGTGTTTTCTTCGGAAGGTTTGACGATGTAGGAATGAGTGGTAACTCCTGCATCGTTCTGACTGGTCGAATAACCTACACTGGAAGCAAAAGAACCGGTGGCTGTTACTTGAGTCGGACCGGAATCGGCCACGAGGGGGTTTTTCTTAGCGTCTTCGGGATTTTGGCTAAAAAGAAAAAACAGTCCCACGGTCAAGACAAGGAAAATGAAGGTTCCAACGACGAAGGCTAAAATTTTGTTTTCTCGAATAAAGTCACTCATTGGCTACGCCCAGTTAAAAGTTAAAAGTTAAAAGTTAAAAGTTTTCGGAAGATTTTTAATTTTTAACTTTGCATTTTTAACTTATAATTTCCGTAATTTCTTAAGGATTCTGAATGCACTTGCAACACTTTCCCGGTTCGGAACTTAGCTGACCAATCCAACCGTAATCTAAAACGCTAGCTCCGTTGGTTTTTTTGACTTTTCCTCCCGGTGGAACGGCATTGTCACCTCTCTTAGATTTAGTATACGTCTCCGAATTAGGTGGGGCAAATTCAAATTGAGAATTACCGGGATCTTTAATGATGACTTCGCAGCCTCCGGGAGATTCGCAACCATTAGCTCGACCCATACAATCTCGGTCGAAAGCTCCGCTGTGGGTTGGGGCGGAGTAGCTCGAACAGGCGGTGCGAGCAATAGGTGCTTTACACATTGGTGAACAGCCCATGGGGCCAAAACCAACATTAGGCAGACAGACAATGTAAGTGATAGTCTTCTTGCCTATTTTGACGGTGCGTAAAACGGTGTCCATGCAAGTGTTAATGCAACAATGACATTGAGCCAATTCTTCGCAAGTAGGTACGCGCCAAACCGATTCCTCTCCTGTGTTGCCATCTTTGGGGGCGTTGCTGTTACTATTACTATTCACATTGTTATTTTCGTTGGCGGTTGGGCCAACTCCTCCTTTAGGGCGACGCATATCTCTGCCACTAGCTCCTCCGACGCTGGTGTAGAGCACGTATTTGTTTTGATCGCACACTTTTTTAAATTGATTCGGTTCTATGTAATAAGGAATATTGGGTGAGCCGTTCTCTCCGCCGGCCATTTTTTTGGCCGCCTCAATGTTGGCATTGACATTCATGTTGCTTTTTTTCACGTAATCGTTGACCGCTCTTTCGGAATATTTGTTGTATTCAGCATCTAAATCCAAAGTGGCTTTGAAGTCGGGATCGGTTATATTCTTGGGATCACGCAGCTTCGTTAATTGTTCCTTCAAAACATCCGTCCATCGAGGAATGGGAGCAGTTGCTCCGGAAACATTATGGCTACTCAAACCTCCCTGCCCCCAAAACCAAAAACCCATCAACCCAATGGCGATGATTTGAAAAGTAATAATGAGTTTTGTTTTGGAATTTTGATTTGCCATTTATTGTTTTTTCCTTTAATTTCAAAATACTATAAAAATATGAAATAGGAAAAATTTTCACCCTCCTCGAAATCAGCTGAAAATAATAGATTTGTGCGCATCTTTTGCTTATACTTAAAAGAATTTACACTAAAGTAAAATGTTTTGAGTATTATTAAAATTCATTTAGATAGGGTTTTTTAATCTTTAAAGCTGCGAATAGTTTTTTGAATTAATTATTGTACTTTATTTAGGAATTTTTTAATGTAGAAACTAAGATTTAGCGTTTTCAGAACCAGAATCTGGTTTTTGCTCGGCATAATCTTTTTTTGGATCCCCTCCTGTTTTTTTCTTCTCCTCATCTGTTGATGTAGTTGTTTCTTCTGGCTTCATTGTTTTTCCTCCTTTGATTTGCGACAAGTAATCTCCCAGTCCCCAATCATCATCACCAATCCCGAATAATGACTCTGTTGGGTTTCCACCTATATCAGTGCTTCCGGTAACGGGTGTTCCTATGAAGGGTTCAGCTAGCTTGGGTAGGTTTGGGTTGGCTCGATCGAGTGCAGCTGCTCTTTCTGCCGATTGGAAGCCTGTTGTTATTCTCCCATCTGGGCCAAGATGAGGGGCATTCATATCTAAACCTTGATTAAATATCGCTTCTCCTATGTTTTGATTATGAACAATATCTCCGGACAAACCAGTTTCTGATATTTTCCCCATATTGGAGTCGAAAGATCTCCAAAAATCTTGTGAACTCTGGGGCTCATAGAGGCTTTTAGTTGCTTCTGATCCTAGTGTATTATTTACGTCTTCTCTACTAAAAACTTGTTTTACTGAAGAATCTTGTAGGCTTTTACTGAAAGCAGCAGCTCTATCGTAAGCTGATTCTGCCATATCGTTATTGAGTCGATTAGTTTCTTGAGCTGCTGCAGCTTTTTTAAAATTTTCATTAGCAGATTTCTCCAACTCGGCAGCTTTTTTTGGATCTGTAGATGCCAATTGCTTAGCTGTAGCAAGGTCTGAATTTGCCTGTTCGAGATGGAGATCTCTTAAGGTTTTTGCTTCCGAAGCAACCTTTGAATATTTATCTCCATCTTCGCCCCATGATCTGGCCTTATCTAAATTTTCATTTACCCCAGGATTAGCATCTATCTTAGGTGTGGAAGGGGTTTTTGGTAGGGTTGAAAAATTACTTCTATCTACGGATGAATAGTTATCCGTGTAAGAACCCGGAGGAAGGTCTCCGCTTCCAGGAATTTTGGCGGTCGAAGCTGTCTTTTCCCATCCATCCATCCCAGACCCACCTTCGTGATAGTTGTCCCTAATTATTTTAGCCGCATCAACGTCTCCCCTTGATATAGCCCTTTCGTATGCGTCTTTGGCTTGCTGACTATAAACTTTATTTGGATCTAAACCAGTTGCAGATGAAATTGGTGCCGATGTTCCGTTAGCTCCCATAAAATTCGGATCAGAAGGGTCGGAGATTACTTTAGTTGTCACTTCTCCAGTTTTTGGATTGTATGTTGTCTGTGTCATTGTTCCCGTAGAGGGATCTCTAGTTAAAACACTTTGTGAGCCGTCACTATTTTTTATTGGTTCGCTTGAAGTTGGGGCTTGGGTCGGTGTTTGGGTTGGGGCCACTGCTGGTGGTTTTCCTGTCGGTGCTGCTGGCGGTTTTGGTGTAGTTGAGGGTGGTTCGCCTGAAGGGCCGGGTTGTTGGCCTCCGCCTCCACCACCTCCGCCGGAGCCGCCGCCTGATCCACCTCCACTGCCACCACCCTGACCACCGCCTTGCATCATTTGTTGTAGCATTTTCATCCAATCCATATTTTCATCCTGTTTCTTCTCATCTTCCTTTTTTGCATCATCCGCTATTTTTTTACAATTCTGATCGGCGACGCGGTTGGCGACGCAGGAGAAAGGAATGATGTTACCCGTCTGACAGGAATCGGTGCCGGAAGATTGGGCGTAAGTGACCATATAGGAGCCGTCACAGGCTGAGCCGGGACATTGGCGTTGCTGAATTTTGCCTCTCGCTTGCAGATCAGAGCAGGTGCAACCGTAGTTTTCGCTCTGTTCATTCATGCTCACTCCTGAATTAACATCCTTACTGTTCGGACATTTGTCCGTCCCGTCCGGAATTTCGTCTTCGTCTTTATCTTTTTTGCTACTATCTTGGGCTAAACAATCGCCGACGGCCGTAACGCAAGCTCCTTCCGGGCAGACACAACCTTTGTTGGCGATTTCCTCCGCCAGAATGCTTTCCGTACACTTATCATCCGTGGCTTCGCAACGAGCCATACAAACTTTACGCAAGGGATATTCCGTTTTCCAAGTGCCACCCGATTCTTCACAAATTTTCTGAGTGCCTAGAGCAGTGACT
>CAZRPR010000020.1:13545-16593 GCA_964602125.1 uncultured Candidatus Saccharibacteria bacterium | reverse complement strand
TTACATTCCTCACATTCTTTGTCATTAACAATAACCACTTCGATGGCTGGGTCGGGATAGGACACCCAAGTTTTGCCAGCGTATTCGAAAAGATCTTTGTCGGCCAATCTTTTCTTGGAGATACCGTCTCCTCGAACGAGGTCGGCTACGTCAACAAAGATGCTTCCCACCAAAAGAGCGGAAACGAGCAAAATCGCAACCAAATAGTTTTGGCGAGTCTTGTCGGTTTTTCTCTTCTTTGATTTTTTTTCTTCTACCCCCTCCTCATGGTTCTCTTTTTTCTTAGACATTTTTGGTTTCTTTAATGTTTATAAATTACTGACTTATTAACAATTAGTTAGGTTGTGGTACTTCCTCCACTTCTACTTGTGGAGCTGCGCCTTCCGGCATAGGTGCTCCTTCGACTGGGGCTTGGTTAGCCTCGGCCTCGGCCATTTCGTCATCCAGTTTCTTCTGGATGGCATCAAAATCGAAATCTTGCTTTACGGCAAAGATCTTTCGATCCTCCGGACTGGAAGTAATCTTCGGTTTCAATGTTTTCTTTAGAGCAAAACCTAAAACCACCCCTACAACAATAAGGGCAATCAGGGAGAGATCGAGCGCCTTCAAACGGCTTTCTTTTTTTTCTTCTTCCATTTGGGTTTAATTAGTTTTTAGAGATGTCTATTTATAGTTAGACAAGAAAAAAAAGAAGGCAAATTTTTTAAATTTGGAAAACTTCTTCCACCTTCTTACCGAAGTAAGTGGAGAGTCGGATAGCTAAGATTAGAGAGGGCGAATACTTCTGTTTTTCCAAGGCGATAATAGTCTGGCGGGTAACACCCAGGACCATAGCCAACTCGTTTTGGGTAATTTTTCTCTCTGTTCGAAACTTTAAGATTTTGTTTTTCAAATTGATTTTGGATTTTTTAGCCAAAGCTTTAGAAATTAGAAATTAGGGATTGTAGATTATAAATTGTGGAAGGGGATTTTTATTTATTGTAAGTACATTTTATTTTTCAATCAAAAAAGCGGTTAGTCCAAGCAGGGAGAGTATAAAAAAGATTAGGAGTAATATAAATTTTACTCAACCCGACTTATCCCCAGTATTTGCTATTGTAATATAAATTTAACATCGGGTAAAACGGAAAATAATAGCAATGCAGAGCCAAAAAATCAAAGAAAGGTCGTTTTTCCAATAGGGGGTGTCGACCAGGCCATGGATTAAAAAGTAAATTAAATAAAGTGAAGCGAAAAGCGTCAGCAAGGTTTCCGTCTTTACCACTCTTTCGCTCAGACTGGAAAAGGAAAGATTATGCGCAAGGGTAGAGAGCTTTAAAATCCTAACCAGAAAAAGGAAAATTAAAAGAAGAAAACTAATTAACCCCAGCAAGCCCAAACTTAAGTGAAAGGCTAGGAAAATATTATGAGGTTCAGGTACGGCCCATTCTTCGTAAGGCTCGGAAAAATATTTTTGATAGTCCAGGTAGACTTGACCGAAATTACCTCCGCCGATGCCAAAGAGGAAATGATCCTTGGAAATTAGTAGGGCACTTTTCCAGATCATGATTCGCGAATTGAAAGAAGAATAATAATCGCCATGGATGATTGAGGTGAGTTTTGGGTTATTCAGTTCGGAAAGAAAAAGCAGAAGGCAACCCAAGACTAAAAACAGGAGAATATTTCGTCCATGTTTTTTAAGCTCTGCATTTTTTGTTTTAAAGAGAAGAATAATTAAGAAAAAGAACAGAGTTGTTACTAGAGCAACCCAGGCGGTGTAAGAATAAGTAAAATAGAGTTCGATCGAAGAAAGTAAAATCAAAAATAGCAAAGTAGCTCGACCGAAGAAACTTTTAAATTTAAACAAAGCTAAAATGAGGATGAAAATTCCCGGCACCAAAACCATGGCCAAATGATTGGGGGATAGAAAAAGTCCCGCCAGTCTGAAATCATAAGTCAGAATATTTTTTAGAAGAAAGGGCAGGGAAGAAAGAGCATTAATTGCTCCGAAAAAAACTAAGCCAAAAAAAAGCTTATTTTGAAATTTTTGGGACTTTAAAAAAGGAAAAATAAGCAAAAAAATGAAAATGGGAATCATAACCCAACTTTTAGCCACGCCTAAGGCATTGGCATGGTTGACGGCCCAAAAAGAGCTTAAAAAAGAAGCCAAAAAAAAGCCGGATAAACTTATTAATAAAAGGTTTTTATGTTTATCGATAAAAAAAGTTTTTAAGGTTTGAAGAATAATTTTGAAGTTGAAAATTATCAAAATCAGGAGCAAAATCTCAAGTAAATTAGTGGGGATGGCCCAGCCTTCAAATTTGCTAAAATCGGCCCTAAAAACGGCTTTATTTCTTTCTGGAAGCGTGAATAGGGAGTTGACGATCTCTCCAAAGACTGAAAAATCATTATTTTTTAAAAAAAATCTTAATTTTTCCAGCCAAAAAAACGGATGGATATAAATTTTTACCAAGTAAAAAAAAAGCATCGCCGGCAGATAGGAGACAAAAAGGGATCGATTTTGCTTAACTGACAGAATAAACAGCGCTATAAAGCAAAGAATGGCTAATTGAAGAGAAAATTCTTCAAAAATGATTTCCATAAAAGTTTAAACTGAATTAAATATTGATTATAATATCTAAGCCAGAAGTTTTTATTTTAAGGAAATTTCAATGGAAATGTGCAATCCGGGTGTTTTTTGGGGTTTTTTAAGCGGATCGGGTTTAATAATTCCCGTCAATCTGATTTTTTTGGGCATAATAGGGTGGTTGTGGCGAAAAGAAAAAAATTCGAAGGTTCGTTTAGGCTGGCTGTTAATATTTTTTGGGGGATTAAGTAATCTCCTGGAAAGAATAATTTTTGGTTGTGTTCATGATTATTGGCAGCCTTTTTCTTTCTGGCCGATGTTTAATTTGGCAGACGTAGTAATCGTAACAGGAGCGTTTATTGTGTTGATAATGAAGGGACAAGGAACAAGGAACAAGGGGAAAAATTATAAATTATAAATTATAGGGATTATTAACCGTAGGGGTGGACCTATGTGTCCGCCCGGAAAAAAGAACAACACAC
>CAZRPR010000020.1:0-13445 GCA_964602125.1 uncultured Candidatus Saccharibacteria bacterium | reverse complement strand
CAACACACCCCGTCTTGCCTTTGGCAAGCCACCCCTCTCAAGAGGGGATTAGCTCGGATATAAAAATATAGTAGAATTAGCAAAGATTGATAAAAATAATCCCCTAAGAAACATAAATGATTAAAAAACCGATTGCTATTTTCGACATTGACGGCACCATCTTTCGTAAGAATCTTCAGTTTGAACTGCTGGAAGGGCTTTCATGGCAAGGCATTTTTCCTCGAGAGGAAAGAGACAAATTGGTAAAATATTATCGTGGTTGGCTTGAAAATAAGTCAAGCTACGAACTCTACAGACAGATGTTGGTCAAGCTATATCAGAAGAATATAAAGGGGTGTTCTTTTAAGGAAGTCTCGTCGGTGGCCAAGAAGGTGGCAAAATTCCATCATGGTCGGCTCTTTCTCTACACTTCAAAAATCTTTAAGAAGTTACAAAAAACTCATTTCACTGTGGCCATCTCCGGATCGCCGGAAGAAATAGTCAAGGAGTTTAATCGACACTTAAAATTTGATCGAGCTTACGGTACAGTTTTTGAAGTAAAAAACGGTATATACACTGGCAAAGAGGAATATGCTCCAGTGGTGGATAAGGAAAAAGCCCTAAAAAAATTCCTTGAAGAGACGGGCTACAGCCTAAAAAATTCTTATGGAGTAGGCGATACTGATTCGGATATAGGCTTTCTGAAGATGGTGGAGCACCCCATTGCTTTCAATCCGGACAAGCCTCTGAAGAGAAGGGCGGAAAAAGAAAATTGGAAAATTGTAGTGGAAAGAAAAGATGTTATTTATGAAATAAAATAATTTAATTACTGTAAGAAATGATTCGAATAATTATCTATGCGACTGGGTTTCTAGCTATTTTAGTTTTAATTAAAAATTCTCTTTGGCCAAGTTGGCTGGGCGATCCGATTTTTGTATTTATCTATTTTTGGGCGTTGAAGTTCTACTTTCTTTCCAAGGAACCAAAAACCAGTCTTTTGGTCTTCTGGGCGCCGATTATGTTCGGTTTTGGTATCTTTAGCTTTATGATTTACAGTCTCTGGACCATCTTGCCTTATTTGGTTTTTTCGTCGGCCATAATGGAACTTATTAGAATAAAGAGTGAGTGGATTTTTCGCTTAAAGGAGGGAATAATCGGATATCTTTTTATTTTCTCTTTGCTAGTCTTGACGCAAACTATTATTAAGAAATTCGTTTTTAAATATGATATCGAATCGCAAATGGTGGTGATGTGGATAGTTTCTTTCTTCGAAGGTATTTGGGTCTGGGCTTATTTCAGAGGGATGGAGACGAGGGGGAGGATTAGGTAGAAAAAAAAGTTCAAAGTTCAAAGTTCAAAGTTCAAAAATTCACTTAGTAGAAAAATTTATAATTCATAATCCTTAATTTCTAATTTCCATACTTGACTAAATTCAAGAAAAAAAAGAAGGGATCGTCCGGGGAGATAGAATTGAGCGGCTATTTTGAGACAGGTTGGCACGGAGAAGGTGAAGAGGCGATTGCAGAAAAACAGAACTTAGGCTGGCTGGTCTTCGCAGTTTTTTTAGTGATAGCGGGGCTTTTCCTCCGAGTTTCCTTTCTGCAAATAGTTAAATACGATCACTATAAAAAGCAATCGGAGAATAATCGAATTAGAAAAATATCTCTTTCTGCACCCAGAGGGATTATCTACGACAGAAATCATAAAGTGTTAGCTACCAACACTCCTCAATTTGATTTGTCCTTGGTTCCGGTTTTAGTTCCAAAAAATGAAGCTGATAGAACAAGACAGTTTAGGGGCGTAGCCGATTTTTTGCATATTGATGCGAAAGAAATTGAAGATAAATATTTGGCGGAGAAAAAAGAATCCTTTATTCCCGTAACCATTAAAGAAGATTTAAGTCGAGAAGAAGCTCTTCGAACAGAAATAAAAACTATGAACTGGACGGGTTTTATTCTAGAGAAGAAGGCTAAAAGACTTTATCCTAACGGAGAAAAGACTTCTCACATTCTTGGTTTTACGGGTAAGATTAATGAAACGGAGTTAAAGGAGAATAAGGAACATGTTTTGAGTGATATTATCGGCAAGGAAGGAGTGGAGCAGATTTATGAGAACTTTCTTAAGGGCGAGAAAGGTGGTCGACAGCTAGAAGTTAATTCAAAGGGGGAAACTCAGCGATTTTTAAGCACTGAAAATCCGAAGATTGGAAAGAGCTTAGTGTTGTCTTTGGATCTAGACTTACAGAACGAAGCTTTTAATATGCTGAAAGCAAAAAATGAAGAAATGGAAGGCAATGGAGGATCGCTGGTGGCTCTTGACCCTAGGGACGGAAGTGTTTTAGCTCTTGCCAATTTTCCTTCTTTTGATAACAACGATTTTGTGAATAAAATCAGCCGAGAAAAACTTCAAGAAATAACTAACGATGCCAAACAGCCCCTCTTTAATCGAGCTATTGGCGGAACGTATCCTCCCGGCTCAACTTTCAAACCCTTGATGGCAGTAGCGGCTTTGAATGAGAATATAATAAGTAAGGACGAAATTATAGATTGTCCCGCCTCTATTCAAGTGGGGCAGTGGCAATTTCGAGATTGGAAATTCCACGGGCCATCTGATTTGAAAAAGGCAATTGCCGAATCAGTCAATCCCTATTTCTACATTATTGGGGGTGGCTACGGAGATAAAAAAGGTTTAGGGCAAGACAGAATAAAAGATTATGCGACACTCTTTGGAATGGGTGAGAAGTTGGGTATAGACATTCCTCAGGAAAATGCTGGGTTGGTTCCCGGCCCGGCGTGGAAAAAAGAAATAAAAAACGAACCTTGGTATATCGGAGACACTTATCATTTATCTATCGGTCAAGGCGATCTTTTGACAACTCCTCTCCAAATCGCCAGTTATATTAGCGCCATCATTAATGGTGGCAAGCTTTATCGCCCTCATCTCTCCAGTTATATTGAAAATCCGGAATCGGAGAAGGAAAAAACCGAAAAAGTGATTGAAAGAATTGAACCGGAAATCATTCGAGAAAACATTGCTTCTGAAAAATCCCTCAAAGAAGTGAAGGAGGCGATGGTCGAGACGGTGGCATCGGAAAAGGGCTCGGCTCGAATCCTGAAAGAACTGGAAGGGAAATACAATATTAAAATTGGAGGAAAAACGGGAACGGCCCAAACCGGAGAAGAGGAAAAATATCACGCTTGGTTTGTTGGTTTTGCCCCGGTCGAAAATCCGGAAATCGTGGTCGTTGCCATGGTGGAAAAGGGAGGCGAAGGCTACGAAACCGCCCTGCCTATTGTGGAAAGGGTGATGGATGTTTATTTTAGAAATTATAGAAATTAGAAATTATAGATTATTTAAGAAATTAGAAATTATAGATTTTAAATTAAGGATTATGGAGAAATTTATAATTTATAATTTAAAATCCCTAATTTCTGAAATAATCTATAATCCCCAATTTATTAAATAATAACCTTTACCAATTAAAAAAAATCTTGGAAAATAAAATGGCGATTATTAATCTTAAAAATCTTGGATGATATTTAGACTGATTAAGTCGGTTTTTCGTTCGGCCGGTGACGGGATAAAAAACGATAAAGAGCTTATTAAAGTGAAAAATCGGTTCCCAAAGACTTTTTCTTTTGTGAAAAAAAGGTTAACTCCCGATGAAAAATTCGGTCTGGGTTTGACCATCGGAACATTAGTTTTCTCAGTCTTTATTTATTTATTCTTAAAAACTTTGAGCGGCTTTTTCGCGCAAGAGGTTTGGGTAATGACTGATTTGCGGGTTCTTAATATTGTAAAAGAATTTCGTACTCCCGTTGTGAGTGAAATAATGATTTTTATTACTTCTTTCGCTAAAAAGGAAGTGGTGATCGTGGGGGCGATTGCCGTCTCAATTCTTCTTTATCTCTTGAAACGGTGGTATTACGCATTAAGTTTAGTTTTTTCCATCTCTTGCGGCGAAATCTTTACGTACATCTTGAAAAATATGATTGCACGACCGAGACCGCCTCTCGACTTGGCTTTACTTCAAGAAAAAACTTTTAGCTTTCCTAGCGGCCATGCTTTTGTGGCCGTTTCTTTCTACGGTATGCTTTGTTATTTCGCTTTCAGGGGTCTCAAGAAGAAAAAGCTGCGGATACCCGTGCTCTTACTGTTGACAACATTAATTCTTTCTATCGGTCTTTCGAGAATTTATTTGGGGGTGCATTGGCCGTCGGATGTTTTGGCGGGGTTAGTTTCGGGAGTAGCCTGGATTAGCGTAGTCATAACCTTTATCGAAATTAGAAGAAAGATCAGACCCAGACCGAAAAGTCGGATTGACCTAAGCGATTTTAGAATAAAGATAACGGCTCTTATTTTGTTACTATTTTGGATTAGTTCAGTGTTACTTTTCTATTCAATCAAATCAGAGGAGAAGCAGGAGTTTGGTAAGGCTCAAAAAAGAGAAGTGGTGGGAGTGAGTGAGGCGTATTTTTTGGAAAATCATTTTCTGGGATTGCCGAGAGTGAGCGAGACTATCTCCGGTAAACCAATGGAACCGGTGCATATAATCGTAATCGGGAGCAAGGACGATTTATTCGATGCCTTCAGTAACATCGGCTGGTTTTCCTGCGATCCCTTAAACAGAGAAACGCTTCAAAAAATAATTAAGGCAACGATTTTTAATGCTGCTTATCCAAAAGCGCCTGGTGTACCTTCCCTCTGGAACGCTACCCCCAACAAGATTTCTTTCGAGAAGCCGACGGAGGCTAACTCGGTCAAGGAAAGACATCATATTCATTTTTGGGATACTGGTTATTTCATCGAGGAACGAGGTAAAGAAGATGGCAGGGTTTGGTTTGCTACGGCTCATTTCGATATGACTATCAGCATGAAATCAAGTTTTGTTTTCCCCGTCCACACCATAGATCCGGCTATTGACAGTGAGAGGGATTTAATCAAGGCGGAATTGGAGAAGAGAGGGGAGACGGAAAAAATAATTACCGTTCAGGCAGTCACTCCCAGTTTGGGAAAAAATCAAAGTGGCGATTTGTTCTTTACTGACGGCAAAGCGGAAGTTATTTTCCTCAAAAAATAAAAAAATTTGACAAATCTTTATCCGATAATTATCTTTATAGTGTGAAAGATTGGTAACTATATTAGAAATTATAAATTAGGGATTAGAAATTATAAATTTAGGTATAAATTAAAAATTAAAGATTAAAGACAAAGATGGAAAACCAAAAACAAAATCAAACCGGCAAGCGAGAAGAGTGGATGATGGTCGGTGATTTAGCTAAACAAACCAGCTACAAACGGGGTTATCTGTCTTTAATGGCTCGACAGGGAAAAATAAAATCACGTAAATATAAAGGTAATTGGTATTCTACGCTGGATAGTCTGCGAGAATTTGAGGAGGAGAAAAAGAGAGTTAGGAAGGAAAGAAATGATGAATTAAGGAAGCTCTATAGGGAAAAATCGGAAAGAGAGAAAGCCGTGGCAGTCACCCCGAAAAAAGCAGCTTCTTTCAAAGTTAAAATAAAGCAGGACAATTTATTTGATGAAGTGCAAAGAGAATTGCAGGAAGTCCTAGGCGAGATTAGGGAGAAACAAGTGAAACTTAAAAAAGGCTTTGCAGCGTATAAAAACGAGGCAAAAGAGGAGTCTCGAATGTCGGAGAAATTGATAGAGAAAGAAAGAAGAGAGACGGAAGATCTCTCGGAAAAATTGATCATGGACTTAGGGAAGCTAATTAACACCGCCCACAAGGTGCAGGAAGAGGCCTCTCCGCTCGAAAAGGAGGAAGAAGCATCAAAGGTATCTCCGGAAGACCTTTACTCCATTCCTGTGAAGAGAATGACGCATGTCAAGGCGGGCGATGGTAAGAGATTAATCGATCTTGACAGAAGAAATATGGTTTCTCGAGTGCAAACGGAAAAGAAGATTGAAAGTCAAGATTTAAAGCCGATGGCCGATGGAGATAACTTCTTAAATGAATCGTATAATTACTTTCCTTTCGAGAGAGAAGATCGAGAGGCGGAAGATGCTAAAGCTGATAAGCTAAACAAGTTTTTGATTATCATAATAGGCATCTTGTTTTTCATCGCTTTTGCCTTACTGTTGATGATTATCGGTTTTTAGATAATGGCTAAAATTTGACATTAAAAAACTCTGTTTTAAAATTGGTTTATGAGATTTTTTTCTCTCATGAAATCAAAACCAATAAACTAAAAAAACAGAGTGGCCAGACCAAAAAGAACAAAAGACTACAAAAAGAAGAGAAAAGAGGAAGCCAAATCAATGATTCGGGAGAATTTTGGTGTTTCCGCTTTTTCTTTGCTTAAAAAACGTTACACGGTTTATAAGGGGGAAGAAATTAGTACTCTCCAATCGAAGATTTTTGCTTTTCTGGTGGAAAAAGGCTTTTCGTTTAGAGAAATCGGCGATTTGGTAGGAAAAAAACATGAGACGATTAGACACGCTGTGAAGACGCACGCCTCCGGCGAATTGGAAATTGGAAATGAGGATGCGACATTTTCCTCCCTTCAGATGAAGGGAGGTGTCGAGGAGTCCCACGACGAGACGGAGGGTTCTGAATCCTTTGAGCCTTCGGCATCAGAACCCCTCCCTCCTTCGGAGGACTCCCCTTCATCAGAAGGGGAGAAAAATGAGGAGAACACACACCCTCAATTCATACCGGTTTTGCCGCAACAATTTATTTACGCGGAAGATGGGGTGGAGGAGGAGGAAGAACCCGCCTTCGGCGAATTGGAAATTGGGAATGGAAAATTGGAAATTGAAAATGATGGTAGGGGCGTATTGCCATACGCCTCTGTTGAAAATGATAAAAACGACGATGTGGTATCTTCCTCCCCTCAGATGAGGGGAGGTGCTGAGGAGTTCGACGACGAGGCAGAGGGGTTGACAACGGAAGAACTCACAACCCCCTCCCCCTTGACAGGGGACTCCCCCTCAACTGAGGGGGAGAAAAATGCGGAGGACACACCCCCCCTGCCTACCGGACAGGCAGGCGCCTTGCAGGCGGACCCCTCTCAAGAGGGGATTATAACCCCAATCGTTCCACCGCCTGTCACCTTTTGGAAACGGTTTGAGGCGTGGGAAAAACGTCGTTATCTACCGGCCATTGCTGGGGTGGCCACGGTTATCGCCCTTCTTCTTTCTTCCACGGCCTTATTATACGATTACGATAAAAATAAAAACGGAGGCAGAGGATTGGCAGGTTTGATGGGAGAGGACGCCCCCGGCGAATTGGGATTATTTTCCTCCCTTCAGATGAAGGGAGGTGTCGAGGAGTCAGACGACGAGACGGAGGGTTCTGAAAACAAGGCTAACACAAATAATAATTCCTCAAACCCCTCCCCCTTCGGGTACCTGCCTACCGGACAGGCAGGCTCCCCTTCATCTGAAGGGGAGAAAAATGCGGACAACAACACCTTTGCCATCAACGGTGATCTCAAAGGAACAGCCGATGAAATAGAAGTCAAGGCCGATTCGCACACGCACTCTGGAGAAACAATCTCCAATCTAGACATCTCCGCCGACACTAATTTAAATGGAGACAATGGAGTCTCCGTCGACAACGACACCGTAAATTTAAGCAAGCTAAACAAAGACTGGAACCAAACAGGGGCTTACGACATAGTTCTCAACGACAAAGATAGTGAAATCAAGATGCTCGAATCAAACGGACTGGCTTACGGCACTATTGATGTGGGTGATCTCGATCAAAATGAAACTTACACGCTCTCCGGTCCGACGGGAGATATTCTCACTTCCACTCAATTCGAAGATGCCCTCAACCCCACTTATGTTAACGTTACAGGAGACACGATGACGGGCAATCTTAATGTTCTGGCGAGTATCGGCATTGGAACAATTAATCCTCAAGCGAAACTGGACGTGCGAGGTAACGCCTCTTTTTCGGAAGGTTCTTTTGGGGTAAGTGCCAACACCACCATATCTCTCGATGCAGAAAGCTCGGTGGCTATCGGTGGTCAAACAATGAGCCTCGTCACGGATGGAGGTCAACTGAAACTACAATCATCAGCTAATTTAGACATTGACGCCGGCACGAATATTACGATTGATGGAATAAACTTCACCCTGACACCAACCGGTACCACCAATATAGACAGTACCGGTTCAGTTACTATCGATTCAGACTCAACAGTCACTCTCGGTGGAGCAGGAATGAATATTAATTCTGACGGAGGAGAGCTAGACTTAACTGGTAACGCCAACATAAACATCAACGCTGGCTTGGACCTGACCGTTGACGGTCGACACTTTACGCTCACTCCAACGGGAGATTACACTTTAAGCGTAGGAGAGAGCCTAGTCATGACAGCCGGTGCAGAATCATCAATCAACACCGGAGCGAATAATCTATTAGTAACTTCCGGTAATTTTAATACTACTGCTACTGGCATTAATAATACGGCCATTGGTGCTAGTACGCCTAACACCGCCGCTTTTACTAGTCTTTCAGCTAATCTAGGCGCTACCATTTCCGGAGCGGTAATCAATCTTAACGCTTCATCCAATTTTGCAACGAATATTAATACCGGAACATCCACCGGCACAGTCACGATTGGTTCGGGACTTAACTTAATTTCACTTTCTTCTTCCGATTGGGGCGTGTCAAATGCGGGATACCTAAGCGGAATATCGGGCATTGCAAACGATGGCGCCTACACCCAAACAGGCGTCTCCGCCAACACCTTCACTGGCACTTCCACTTTCTCGAACGCCACCTACTCGGCTTTGTTTACGGGAGGAAATGTAGGAATTGGGACGACGAATCCAATATACAAACTCGTGGTTAATGGCACGGGCCAAATTGCCAACCTGGTTATTAACTCAAATACTCTCTATTCTTCCAGTACCGGATTGTATTTAATCGGCGGAGGAATTCAATCAAGTAGAAGCCATATCTACATTGAGAATAGTGGGGGCATTAACATTAATGCGGACAATACCAGTGCTCAAAATATAACATTAGATAATCGAAACAACGGCGGATCTATTCTTATGCTAAACGGTAATGTGGGGGTAGGGACGACAGCGCCGGGGGCGACATTGGATGTAGCAGGAAACATTTATTTAAGTAGTAGCGGCGGAACAGGAAGATCTATTGATATTTTTGATGGTACTACAAACTTAGTTCATATAGGAGATGCAGGCTCAATAGTTGATAGTGGATATATGCAACTTTCAGACACAACTGGAACTGCAAACGTTCTTATCGCTGGAGGGGCTGGTGCTGGGAGTACCTATTTTAACTATGGCAACGTCGGTATCGGGACGACAGCACCGACGTATAAACTTGATGTAACTGGTACCGGAAGATTTACAGGAGCTTTAACGGTAGGAGGCGCGTTGACGGTGACGGGGGATTTGTTGCCGTCCGCGAATGACACTTACAATTTTGGCTCAGATACAATGCGTTGGGCGAATGCGTGGTTGGGTGGAGAAACGTTGCATATTGGTACAGCCACGGGAGATGAGGGAACAATTGCTTATGATACTACCAATAATCTTCTCCAATTAAACACTGGAGGGGCAACGCCCGCCTTCGTTATAAACTCCGGCGGGCAAGTCGGCATCGGGACGACGGCGCCAAACGATAATTTGGCAATCGGAGACTTTACAAATGTAAATAGAAAAATTGCTTTACAAGGTGGAGAAAATAATGATACGGAACTTGGCTTTTGGGAAACAAATAAAAATTATGGAGTCAGGCTTTTCTATGACGGAGATGCACCAGGTCTTGAATTTAAATATCATAATGCCAGTGCTGCTGGTGCCACATCTATGTTTATAGGAAGAACAAACGGTTACGTTGGTGTCGGGACGACGGATCCGAGCAGTTTACTCCAACTGGGTCATGGAACATATGGTGCTGACATTGCTCTTAATATGCTAGCTGGTAACACCGAGTCTACAACTGTAGGATTTTTTGAGGAAAGTAGTACTTATGGTACATCGTTATATTATGATGGTATAGCAAATGTTTTTAGCATAAGAACTCATAACACAGGACCGAGCGTAACTAATGCGTTTTCTATAGATAGAATTACGGGTAATGTCGGCATCGGGAAGACGAATCCAGGATATAAGTTAGAAGTAAATGGCACGAGTTATTTGGGCGGAGCAACAACGATAGCAGGTAATTTACTACCAAGTGCCAATGACACTTACGACCTCGGTTCTGACTCATACAGATGGGCCAATACTTGGTTGGGAGGGGAGACGCTGCACATAGGCACCGCTGATGCAGATGAAGGAGAGATTGGGTACACGACGAGTACAAACGTGATGACGATACAAAGTAACGGCAATCTATCTCTGCAAGCCAACTCAGGCAACGTTGGCATTGGAACGACGAATCCAGCTTCGCAATTATATATTAGTGCTCCAGGTACAACATGGACTGATACGACTAATGCCCAAGTTACAATTTTCGGAGCAGATAATGAAACTGCTGTAACAGAATTCAAAGTTATCGATGAAAATAGTAACACGGACTTTTCTTTGAAAACAGCGGCTGATGGCGGGACGACGGGAGCCATTGCTTATTTTCGTGGCAACGTCGGCATCGGGACGACAAATCCGGGATACAAACTGGAAGTTAGTGGAAACGCGCTATTTGGAGCGAGCGCAAATGATGGAGTCGCTATAAATTATGCATCGGGACCGTATTTAAAGATTTCTCAAGGAGGAGTTTTTAATGCTGGCAATACAGTTATTCAGGCTAGTAATGGAGGAACAGCAAATGATTTAATGCTTTTGAATGACAACACCACTGGAGTTTTTGTTGTTAAAGATGGCGGTAATGTCGGCATCGGGACAACTGGTCCAGGAGCGACATTGGATGTAGCAGGAAACATTTATTTAAGTAGTAGCGGCGGAACAGGAAGATCTATTGATATTTTTGATGGTACTACAAACTTAGTTCATATAGGAGATGCAGGCTCAATAGTTGATAGTGGATATATGCAACTTTCAGACACAACTGGAACTGCAAACGTTCTTATCGCTGGAGGGGCTGGTGCTGGGAGTACCTATTTTAACTATGGCAACGTCGGTATCGGGACGACAGCACCGACGTATAAACTTGATGTAACTGGTACCGGAAGATTTACAGGAGCTTTAACGGTAGGAGGCGCGTTGACGGTGACGGGGGATTTGTTGCCGTCCGCGAATGACACTTACAATTTTGGCTCAGATACAATGCGATGGGCGAATGCGTGGTTGGGTGGAGAAACGTTGCATATTGGCACTGCTGATGCGGATGAAGGGGAGATCGGATACGACACGACAAACAATGTTATGACGGTGCAGAGTAATGGCAATCTGGCTTTGCAATCTAGTTCGGGTAATGTCGGCATCGGGACGACAGCACCGCAATATGGAAAATTAGAAGTTAAACCAACCGCGGGAGATTCCACTACAGGAATCTCTTTGTCTGATGGAATAAACTCTTCAGCTCGTTCTTGGATAGGCTCTGGTAATTTATGGCACTTAACAAGAGGGTCAACAGCTACTTCTGGCATAACAATCGATAGCACAGGCAACGTCGGCATCGGGACGACAGCACCACAGAAGAAACTGGATGTCGCAACTGGAGATATTGGTATATTGGGAACATCAGCCATAGAACAATATGGTTTGCAATATCGAGAACCAACAGTGAATGCGATGCTAGGAGGAATCGGGTTTAGTCGTACGGCAGTTAGTAGTGCCCCAACTGATGTTGTCTTTTATACAAATAAGGCAAATAATGGGGCAACAACTTTTAACTCAGCGAATGAGGTTATGAGAATAAATAATACCGGCAACGTCGGCATTGGGACGACAGCACCCTTGGCAAAAATCCAAAGTACGGATGGATCTTTTTCAAACGCATCTCTCTCCACCGCTGTTAACACTCTCTATCTAGATGATCTAAATTCATATTATAATAGTAACCCAGTATATAACGGCAGTGCTGATTGGAAAAATACATTAGCCTTCACGGGCAGGCAAAATAATGGGGGAGCTCGATCTTATGCAGAAATAATCACTCAGGCGACGGCTAACGCAGATGGAGGAGCTGCAAGTTCATATATGCGTGGTAACTTAATTTTTTCAACTCGTGGCGTAGACGATAGTGGAACAAAGAGTTTGTTTGAACGCCTCCGTGTTACATCAGAAGGTAAAGTCGGCATCGGGACGACAGCGCCAACGTATAAACTTGACGTCACTGGTACTGGAAGATTCACGGGAGCTTTGACAGTTGGCGGAGCGTTGACAGTGACGGGTGATTTTTTGCCGTCTGCTAATGACACTTACAATCTTGGTTCAGACACAATGCGTTGGGCGAATGCGTGGTTGGGTGGAGAGACGTTGCACATCGGCACAGCTGACGCAGATGAAGGAGAAATTGGATACACGACAAGTACGAATGTGATGACGGTGCAGAGTAATGGAAATTTGGCTTTACAATCCAATTCGGGGAATGTGGGGATCGGGACTACGAATCCAAATGGAATCCTTGATTTAAAATATAATTCCACTAACCACATCAGAGGATTGCGTCTACAAAATACAGCTTCGACGAGCAGTACTTATTTTGACATCGACATAGGAACTCCTGGATGGTGGGATAACGAAGTCATGTTTTTTCGAAATGGAACACATGTTTTTGGCATTGATGGATCTAACAATTTTGTAATCAATAGAAACACTTCTATGGCTAGTAATGTTTATTTTACATCACAGGCAAATGGAAACGGTTCTCTTAATATAAACAATGGTTCCAGTAATTTTGTTATGAGCTATGTTAGTAATCTTGTGGTTCAATCATCCGGAGTTGAGAAAATAAGAATAAATACATCCGGCAACGTCGGTATCGGGACGACAGCACCGGGGGCGATTCTTCATACGAACTTAACAAACGCCGGGGCTGAGTCAACCGGGATATTGTTGCAAAATTATAGTGCTACCGCGGGAACAGCCGTTTCTATTGCTTTTGTTAATTCGTCCACGGAGATTTATAACACGAATGGATCCGGAAGGATAACTGTTACGAGACAATCAGATAACTCAGCGGACATGAATATTCTACTGGGTCCAGGAGGACTCGGTCAGGGTAGTGTCATGTATTTAAAAGGAAGCTCTGGCAACGTCGGCATCGGGACGACAGCGCCAGGGTATAAGCTTATGGTAAATGGAGATATTGGGACATATGATGGTACGGGCAAGATATATGCTCGATATACAAACAATGAAACCTACAAGGGGTCATTTGCATGGAACGGATTACAGTTAGGAAATAATGGTAATAATTATATAGTAGCCGGAAGAACCAATGTTGGAGGAATGTTGAATTTTGTTGTAAACAACACTTCTGATTTTCCAACAATAGATGGAACCAATGCTATGGTAATAAATAGCGCTGGCAACGTCGGCATCGGGACGAC
>CAZRPR010000019.1:0-17089 GCA_964602125.1 uncultured Candidatus Saccharibacteria bacterium | reverse complement strand
GATTATAGATTATAGATTATAGATTATAGATTATAGATTATAGATTATAGATTATGGGAATCAGGATTTTCCCCCCTTCAGATGAAGGGGGGTGGACTGTTGCTTCGAGCAACAGGACGGAGGGTTTGATGCCGAAGGCTTAAAAATAAACAATTTAATTTGTTTCGTAGTCAACCCCTCTGCCTCGTCGTCGAACTCCTCAGCACCTCCCTTCATCTGAAGGGAGGAAAATCTACAAAAATTCATTCTCCTTAATATAAAATTTATAATTTATAATTTCCTCTTGTTCTATTTATTTTTCTATAATATTGTTTAATACAGCTTGAAAAAGTCGATTGTTTTTTTATTTTATAAATTAACCAAACAAAAAAATGGCCCGTAACTACAGCCTGGATAAAACCAGAAACATCGGAATTATCGCTCATATTGACGCCGGTAAAACCACCACCACCGAAAGAATTCTTTATTTTTCCGGTATTACTCATAAAATTGGAGAAGTCCATGAAGGAGAAGCCACTATGGACTGGATGGAACAAGAACGAGAGAGAGGCATCACTATTACCGCTGCCGCTACCACTTGTTTTTGGTCGCATTCCACTTTTGATGCTAACGGCATCATTGAACCGAACAAAAAAGAATATCAAATCAATATTATTGACACTCCCGGTCACGTTGACTTTACTGTTGAAGTCGAACGATCACTCCGCGTTTTGGACGGTGGCGTCGTGGTTTTTGACGGCAAAATGGGTGTGGAACCGCAATCGGAAACCGTTTGGCGTCAAGCGGACAAATACGTTGTACCTCGAGTTTGTTTTATTAACAAAATCAATCAAACGGGAGGCGACTTCTATATGAGTCTTAAATCTATTCAAGAACGTTTGAGCGGTAACGCCGTTGCTATTGCTCTGCCTATCGGTGAAGAACAGCAAATTAAAGGTTTGGTAGACTTAGTCAATATGAAAGCTTACGTTTATGCCAATGAGGATCACACTTCCCTTAAAGAGACGGATATTCCTGACGATATGAAAGAGAAAGCGGAGGAGTATCGAGCCGTTTTAATGGAGAAAGTGGCCGAAACCGATGATAAATTAATTGAAGTCTTCTTGGAAGATGGTAAAATATCCGATGAAGAATTGAAATACGCTCTGCGAAAGGCCACTCTCGCCAACCAACTTTTTCCCGTCTCCGGCGGTGACTCTCGAGGTATTATTGTCGCTAAAATACTAGACATGGTTATTGATTATTTACCAGCACCTTCCGATTTGGAGGCGGTTTCCGGTATTAATCCAAAAAATGACGAGCCGATTACTCGACCGGCGGACGACACTGCTCCCTTTTCCGCTTTGGCTTTCAAATTAGCTACCGATCCTTTTGTCGGTAATCTCTGTTTTTTCAGGGTTTACTCCGGCACTCTGCAGACAGGCTCTTATGTAATGAACACCATTAAAGGCCAAAAAGAAAGAATCGGTCGAATCGTTCGACTACATGCGAACAAAAGAGAAGATGTCGACGAAGTTTACGCCGGCGACATCGCCGCTATGGTAGGTCTGAAATACACAACTACGGGAGAAACTCTCTGTGCTGAAAGTCACCCCGTCATTCTTGAAAGCATGCACTTTCCCGATCCGGTTATCGACGCTTCCGTTGAACCAAAAACTAAAGCCGACCAGGAAAAAATGGGTATGGCTCTCAAGAAACTTTCCGATGAAGATCCGACTTTCCGAGTCCACACGGATGAAGAAACGGCCGAAACCATTATTTCCGGCATGGGAGAGCTTCATTTGGAAATTATCGCCGATCGAATGAAAAGAGAATTTAAGGTGGAGGCCAATTTGGGCAAGCCACGAGTAGCTTACAAGGAAACAGCCGGTGAATTGGCTGAGGCGGAAGGTAAATATATCCGTCAGAGTGGAGGTCGCGGTCAATACGGTCACGTTTTGCTCAAAGTTGAGCCACAGGAACAAGGTAAGGGCTTCGAATTTGTAAATGCCATCAAAGGTGCCAGCATCCCGAATGAGTTTATTCCCGCCGTAGAAAAAGGAGTGAAAGAAACCTTGAGCAGTGGAGTAGTGGCCGGTTACCCAATAGTTGACGTCAAAGTCACTCTGTACGATGGATCTTACCATGAAGTCGACTCCTCGGAAGCCGCCTTTAAGATTGCTGCTTCCATGGGCTTTAAAGAAGGACTGCGCCGAGGTAATGCCTATATTATCGAACCTGTTATGAAAGTGGAAGTAGTTTCCCCGGAACAATTTATGGGTGATATTATGGGCGATTTGAATTCAAAGAGAGGTCAGATTGAAAATATGGAAGATCGTAATCAAGGCTCCGTTATCCTAAAAATTATTACCGGTAAAGTGCCATTGTCTAATATGTTTGGTTACGCCACTCAGCTTCGTTCTATGAGTCAAGGCCGAGCCAATTACACTATGGAATTTTCTCACTACGCCAAAGTACCTGAAAATATTGCCAAAGAGATAATTGATGGCAAAATAAAATAAAGTGTTTTTGGTCTCCTTTTATCTTTGATTTTTCCCCATGGCGAATAGCGAAAAAAGTTTTATTCTTCAAATGGTAACGCCGGATCAAATCATCTACCAACAAGCGGCTACCAAACTGATTATTTCCACTTCAAAGGGTGAGATTACCGTTTTACCGTCTCACGCTCCCTTGGTCGCCTCTATCGCCCCCGGTGAAGCTAGAATCTTTGAAAAAGGCAAAGAAAAAGAAAGAATAATCAAGGTTTCCGAGGGGATTATCGAAGTTAAAGACGACTTTGTCCGACTTTTAGTTTCGATTGCCAATCGAGTCAACTAGTGAACTAAAAAATAAAATTGAAAACCCAAAATTATGGTCGCCAAGAGACGTAAGAAAATTATTATTATTTTTGTCACCGTTTTTCCATTTATTCTGCTATTAGCCGTTGGCGGTTATTTTTTTCAAAAATTTTGGCACCTGTCCAGAATTATTACGACTAACGAAATGGCCTCCACCCCAGCGCCGGAAGAGGAAAATTATTTTGATCCCGCCTTGATGACGGAAGATTCTTTTCTAAAGGAAGAAGATCGAGAGGAAATCAAAAAAAAACTGAGTCTTTTTGACTATGCTAAAGAAAAATTTTTACCGGAAAAAGGCAGTCGAGAAAGAATTAATATTCTGCTTTTAGGCAAGGCCGTTCCCGGTTATCCGGGTAGCGACTTAACGGATACTATTATTTTAGCCAGTCTCAATCCCACCACGTACACTTGTTCCCTGCTTTCCATTCCGAGAGATCTTTATGTTCGCGTGCCCAACACTAAAATGTCCACCAAAATAAATGCCATTTATGTTCAGGGTATGAAGTCAGGAGGCCACGAAAAAGGCATTGAATTACTAGAGCAAACGATTACCGAAGTCACCGGCCAGAAAATTGATTACTACGCCATGGTTAATTTTTCCGCCTTTGAGCAGATGGTCGACTTGGTTGAGGGCGTAGATGTAACTTTAGATGAGGATATCTACGACAATCGTTATCCGGGACCTAACTACAGCTATCAAACTTTTGAAATCAAAAAGGGAGACCACCATCTAGATGGCGCCACCGCTCTTAAGTACGTCCGAGTTCGTCATGACGGAGGCGGAGATTTTGGTCGCGCTCGAAGGCAACAACAAGTGCTGGAAGCTTTGAAAAACAAATTTTTTAAAGAACGAGATCTAAGAGAAAGCCTAGATTTTTTCAATAAATCCCTAAAAGTAGTGGAGAAAAACGTCAAAACTGACATTTCTCTTGCCGACTATTTTCCCTTTCTTTTTATCATTAAAGATTTAAATTCTGATAATATTGTGAATAAAGTGCTCGACAATTCACCGGAAGGACTATTGGAAAATTACAATCCCGTTATTGGCCGAGTAGTCGCCTACACTCTGCGCCCCAGGGCCGGTAATTATTTTGAAATTCGCAAACTAGCTTCGCATATCTTCAATTTAGATCGAGTTAAAAAACTTGAAGAAATGAGAAGAAAAGAACAACCGAGAATAATAGTCACCGCTCCTGCTAGTCTGCAAAATCAAGTCGCCAAAGTGGAAAGAATTCTTAAAAACGAAGGCTATCAAACGAGCAGTCCCGACGGCAATCTAGCCGATCCAGTCCAACTATGGCAAAGAAATGCAGTGAGCGGCCTCAAAGATTCCAAAGATTTTTCCCTCGAATCTTCCATTAAAAAAACAGAGCTATCCTTGACGGGCCTCAAGGAAACAATTATTTACGACAACGCCGAGGGCCAAAAACCTTTCAGCCTAGATGATCTTTCTAGAAGACTAAAAGCCGAAGTTTCACTCTTCAAAGATGAACGTTTCGACAGTGATTTTATTATTATTTTGGGTCAAGATATCGATCAAATATTTAAACCCGAAGAAGATAATTTTTTCTTAACTGAACAAGGTCTGGACCAAGAGGAAAAAGATTTTTAAATTTTTTACCCCCAAAAATAATGTTTAAATTTACTTTATTTGATTTATTTTTAGTTTTGCTGGTCGGTTTTTTATTATTTTTTCTATTCTTTTACACCGACATTCCTCAAAGGGGCATTATGAAAACTTTTTCCGAACGTTACGATAATTTTAAAAAAATACAGGAGAAAGACTCTTCTGAGAAAGAGAAAGTTAAACCAAACGATAAAGAATTTATTAAAAACAAGTTAGGTAGCGAGGGAGATCGACAAGGTCTCTTCTGTGAAAACAGTTATTTTCCTTTTTTACCGGGGGCTAAGTGGATTTATCGATTTAAAGATAAAAACGGTGAGGATACGGTTGAAATGGGCATCCCCTCTCCTGAGGACGGCCAATATTTCGTTGATGGTCGGATTTACAGTCTGAAAGATTGGACGATTCGTACCGTCATGCGTTGCACCCCCGAAAACCGAATAGAATTGACTGACTTAAATTTTATTAACCTCTTTCGTTTTAAAAATATAGTTACTAAACCGTGCGAAGAGAATAAATTCGCTTTTTCTTTACCCGATGGAAACGATTTTGATAAAGAAGTAGGTTTATTGAGAAGAGAAAGCGGCTGCTTGGAAAGAATTTTTATCGATCCCAAGGACAGAGAAAATCGTATCAGTTCCTCAGAAAATCTCGAAGTGGCTTGGAATCTTGGGGATTTGGAAAAAATTAAAGTGCCGGCAGGAGAGTATGAAGCAAAGAAAATTGAATTGGAAGTTAAAAACCAAGAAAAAGAAGAATTAATTGAAATTTGGGTGGTCAAAGAAATCGGCATTGTTAAAATTATCAATCGAGCCAAACCAAATTATGGAGGCCTAAATGAGGAACCTTTTTTCGTTCAGGAACTGATTTCCTTCCAAATCCCCACTGAACTTCAATACAAAAAAAGAACGCCCTAAAATACGCCAAAAAAAAGTTTTGACTTTTCTCTTTTCGACTGGTATAAAATGAGTAGCAGTTGCTTTATAATTATTAAATTTGAGATATGACAACTTTTATCATACTCGTCGTCGCCCTGGGCGCAGGGGGAGCGGGTGGTTATTTCGTGCAGAGTCTATTAGTTCAAAGAAAAAAAGAAGGAGCTCTTCAAAGAGCAGAACAAATTATTAACGATGCTCGGTTGGAAGCTAAGGACGTAATTCTCTCCGCCAAGGACAAAGCAGTTTTAGCCCTTTCAGAAATAAAAAAGGAGGAACAAATTCGCCGAAGACAGCTAGATAAAATGGAGGAACGACTGGAAAGAACGGAAGAAGGTCTCTCTAGAAAAGAAAGTGAATTAAAAAGAGATAAAGACAGCGTAACCAATCGCATTAGTCAAATTGAAAAAATCAAAGAAGAAGTAAAGGAACTACGCAAAGAAGAATTGGAAAAATTACAACAAATCACCAAACTTTCTCCTAAGAAAGCCAAAGATTTACTTTTGAAATCAGTGGAGAAAGAATATGAAGAGGACATTAAAGAGCAATTGAAAACTTTTGAAAAATGGAAAAAGGATTCTTTGGAAGCTAAGGCTCGAGACATTATGACCTCAGCCATTCAGCGTTATGCCGCCGGTCACGTAGTTGATCACACCACCTCCACCGTTTCTATTGCCTCAGACGATCTTAAGGGAAGAATTATTGGCCGAGAGGGAAGAAATATTAACACTATTGAAAGATTAACAGGCGCGGAAATTATTGTCGATGATACGCCTCAAGCCATTGTCGTCTCCGCCTTCGACCCGATCCGCCGAGAAATCGCCAAGCAAGCTCTAGAAAGACTGGTTCAAGATGGACGCATTCATCCAGCCCGCATTGAGGAGACTATTAAAGAAGTTAAACTCCAAATCAATAAAAAAATTACTGAATCGGGAGAGGCCGCTATGTTTGAAGTGGGAGTAACAGGTCTAGATCCTCGATTGGTTAAACTCTTGGGACGTCTACGTTATCGAACCAGTTATGGACAAAACATTTTACTTCATTCCATTGAAGTCTCACATTTGGCAGGGGCTCTGGCCGCCGAGCTGGGCCTGGACATCGCGGTCTCTAAGAAAGCGGGATTGCTCCATGACATTGGCAAGGCGATCGACCGCGAAGTCCAAGGTACTCACGTCGAAATTGGTATTAATATTTTAAAGAAATTTGGCATTTCAGAGGCCGTTATAGACGCCATGAAGTCCCATCACGGTGATTATCCCTTTGTTTCACCGGAAGCCACCCTTATCGCCTCCGCTGACGCCATCTCGGCGGCCAGACCGGGAGCCAGACGCGATAGCGTGGAAAATTACATTAAACGTATCGAAGAAATTGAAGAGATCTCTAAATCTTTCCCTGAAGTGGAAAAAGCTTACGCCATTCAAGCGGGAAGAGAAGTCCGAGTCTTTGTCTCACCGGAGAAAATCTCCGACTTGGAATCGGTCAAACTGGCTCGTAGCATTGCCGACAAGATTGAAGAGAGTCTTAAATATCCAGGAGAAATTAAGATTGTTATTATTCGAGAAACCCGCGTTACCGAATACGCGAGATAAATAAGGCGTTTTTTAATATTGCTATTTACATTCGTCTTCCCATATACAGAAACAACCGGGACGATTGTGTCCAGTTTCAGTGCCATCGCCATCACCACATTCAAAATTGGCATTGGGATTTTCAAAACCCATACTGGCATCAACATAATAACCATATTTGATTGGCGTTCCTGTCTCCATACCCGGAGTACAAGACCACTCATTCATGGAAGAATCTACATAAGCCGTCTCTGACGAGCCTAACGTACCAAATACAATCGAATAAACCATATCGTCAGATGGTCTTGGCGCTCTAGCATAAGTTCTTGTTAGATTGGCAGGAGAGGCACATTTAATATCTCCTTCTGTAGTAACTTTGAAAGAGACACAGCCCTCAGTGATAGCCATTTGGATGGCTTTATTAATCTCAGTTACGTCCGATTTAGCTCTAGCTGACACCGCCTTTCTTCTGCCAGCAGAAACATTAACTACCACTAAAGTAGCTAATATTCCAATAATCACTATCACTACCATCATTTCAATGAGAGTAAAGCCTCTTCTTTTGTTTATTTTTTTCATTTTTATTTTTCTCTATGATGTTTCTTCGCAACCATCGTCTCTTAAACAGAAACATCCGGGACGAGTGTGACTCGTTAAACTGCCATCGCTACATTCAAAATAGTCAGTTGTAGTTTTAAAACCAGCGGTAGCAGATGCATAGTACCCTCCGCTGACTGATACCCCCGCTCCCAAACTCCCAGTCAATGTCCATGCGGCAGCGGCACTAGCATTAGTAGCCGTTCCAGCTCCCACTACAATTGTATAAGTCATACCGCTAGCCGATTTAGGAGCTCTGGCGTATGTTCTAGTCAGGGTAGATGGAACAGAGCAACCTATGTCCCCATCGGTACTAACTTTTATACTGCGACAACCCTCACTTACGGCAATCTGTATTGCTTTATCAATTTCAGTTATATCTGTTTTGGCCTTACTCGCCAAGGCTTTTCTTCTGCCTCCGGCCACGTTGACAATAATCATCGCCGCTAAAATTCCAATAATCACGATCACGACCATCATTTCAATAAGAGTAAATCCTTTCTTTTTAGAATGCTTTACCATTTTATTTTGTTTTATAAAGAATAAAAACTAGTTAGTAGTACATCCCCCTACTACTGTACAGCTACAACCAGCTGCCGTACAAACAAAACTGCCACTAGTAAATCCGCTGCTAGTAAAGGTAAAGGTTGGAGAAGAAGATAAAGCTAAGGTGCAACCAGTGGAAGCACATCCAGTCCCGGAGAAGGCCCAGGCAGCCCCACTCGCTGAGGAAATTGTTTTTACCGCTCCATCTAAAAGAAGGGTATAAGTTGAACCGCTAGGAGAAGTTTGTATGGTGGTATAATTTTTTGTTACACCTGCGGCACAAGAGACCTGTATACCAGCGCCACTATTAACAGATACGATATTTAAAGAAGTACAACCTTCAGCGTTGGCAAGTTCAGCGATGTTTTTTAGTTGAGCGATCTCAGCTGTCGCTCGACTAGCTGAAGCCTTTTGTCTTACTCCTACCACACTTATGATAATAAATGCCGCCAAAATACCGATGATGATAATTACCACCATCATTTCAATTAGGGTAAACCCTTTTTTCATTTGTTTTATCATTTGTTTTATTAATCTTGATTAAAAAAAATTAAAATCACTTATGTTCATTCTAATTTTGATTTAAAACTTGTCAAATTTTGTAAAACAAAAAGTTCGGGAGAGCAATCTCCCGAACTTTCGCTTGCGCTTATTTATGTGCATGCGCATAAAGTAAGGCTTTTATTATGGACAGACCGTAGCTGTGGCTCCCTTAGTGGCTGCTTCCACTTTGGATGCTCCCGTTGAATCAACGCACCAGAATCCGGCACCTGTTCCAACTAAAGCGACTTCCGCCGCCCAAGCATCTGCTGCTGCGTCACAATCAAAAGTGGTTCCACCGGCATCTTCTACTCCCCCTTGAAGGTTAACTGCTTCCGTCGAGGCACAAAAGGTGGCAAAGCTACCTTCATCCTCATTGTGCAATTCTCCCGCTGAGCGAAGAGAGACCATCTGCGATTTGATAGCCGCGTTCTTTCCCTTGTTTCTAGCACTGTTCAAGGAAACCAAAACAATGGCTGCCAAAATTCCGATAATAGCCACTACCACTAAAAGCTCCATTAAAGTGAAGCCTTTTTTCTTGGTTTTCTTAGCTACTTTCTTTTTCACTACTTTCTTGACTACTTTTTTCTTAGTTTTTGCTTTCGCTTTCATTTTTCCACCCCCCTTCCAAGTTCTTCAATTTTCATTTTATTTTTATTTTAAAAAGAAATAGAACCTTAAAAAACTTAATTTTATTTTAAAACAATTTTTAAAAAATCCAAAACTACATACTGCCCGCCATATTGTAAATCGGCATAATCACTGAGGCCACAATTACCGCTGTTCCCAATCCTAAGAAAATTATCAAAACCGGTTCAATCAACGCCATCATATTACGCGTCATTTCATCCACTTCTTTGGAATAATACTCTGAAATCTTAGTCAACGTATCGCTCGTTCTTCCCGACTCTTCACCGATACGTAAAATTTGAGAAACTACATTCGGGAAATAAGGACTATTCTCCAGCGTAGTACTAATATTTTTTCCTTTTTGAACCTCCCGCATACATTCCATCAAAACATTTTGGTAAATATGGTTGTCCATAATATCGGCCGTTATCTCAAGAGATTTAGTGATGGGCACACCTTCTTTAAGAAGTAGACCGAAATTATCGGCAAACTGATTCATGTACATTTTAGTTAACAGACTACCGACAATGGGTGTTTTAATTTTTATCACGTCCATTTGTCTTCTGCCTTCCTCTGTCTTTGAATAATAATAAGCTAAGGCTCCCATAATAACTACCGCGATCAAAACCAAGGGCCAATAACCCGTAAAAAAAGCACTGGCGCCTAAAATAAGTTTGGTCGTCCAAGGTAATGTCGTCCCCGATTCAGTCAGAGTTTTTGAAAGTGAAGGCATTACAAAAACCATTAGAAAGATAAAAACAGCTACAAAACTAAAACCGATTACTCCAGGGTAAATCATGGCTCCAGTAATTTTTTTTCGCAGTTCGAAACTTCTCTCTCTATTATCAGCGAGATAATTTAAAACCTTTTCCAATCGCCCAGAAGCTTCTCCCGCCCTGGCGACATTAACATAAAGTGGGGGGAAATAGGAAGGAAATTGCTCGAAGGCTTCCGACAAAGATTTTCCGCCTTCGATTTTTTTTTGAATCATCCCTACCATGCTCAAAAGTCCAACACTATATTTTTGTTTTCTAATTGACCCTAAAGCTCTAATCAGCGGGACCCTAGCTTCAACTAGAATAGCCAGCTCTCGCATAAAAGTGACTATTTCTTTCTCTTTTGGTCGATTCATATAAAAAGTCACCTTTTCCATAATAGATGAGGCAGCTTCTTCTGACAAAAATCCTTTCACTTCTGTTTGACGAGCAGAGCCTATTGCCCCCTGTTCTCTCGGATTTTGAGAGCTTCCACTTATTTTAGAATTTAGAAAACTGCCAATGTTTATATCCATTTAGAAAAAATTTATCTTAAGAAAATATGCAGGGTTTGCTTGTCTGAAGCGTAAGCTTCAGCATTTTCAATACTAATTTGCTCCTCCTTAACTAATTCGGCCAAAGAACGATTAATTGAAATCATGCCCTCTTCTAAAGAAGTATCTAAGACATTAACTATCTGATGAATCTGACCCTCTCGGATTAAATTACTGACTGCGTCATTGTTGAGGAGAACTTCAATGGCCGGTACTCGACCACCGCCAATTCGAGGAATGAGTCTTTGAGAGATTACCGCCACCAAAATATTGGCCAGCTGGGAACGAATCTGTTGCTGTTGCCCAGCCGGAAAAATATCAATTATTCTATCTATCGTCTGAGAAGAATCGTTGGTGTGTAAAGTTGCCAAAACCAAATGCCCCGTCTCTGCCGCCGTCACCGTCGTGCCAATAGTTTGTAGGTCTCGCATTTCACCTACCATCAGAACATCTACGTCCTCTCGAAAAGCCGCTCGAAGACCATCGTGAAAAGATCTTACGTCTTTATAAACTTCTCTTTGATTAATAATGGAACGGTCTTGTTGATAAATATATTCAATCGGATCTTCAATAGTAATAATGTGTTCCGATCTGGTGTGGTTAATTTCATCTACCATCGCTGCCAATGTGGTGGATTTACCCGATCCGGTTGGACCCACAATTAAAATTAACCCTTGATTCCTCTGAATTACTGAATGAAGAATTTGAGGTAAGGCCAACTCCTCTAAAGTCCTAATCTTATAGGGAATAAGTCTCATGGCCACAGCCAGATTACCCGTCTCATGAAAAATATTCACTCTAAAACGCATCTTGCCTTCCACTTCATAAGTAAAGTCGAGCTGCAAATCCTTCTGTAAAATAATTTTCTGATCTTCATTCGTCAAGATATCGCAAAAATCTATCAAATCTTTTTGAAGCAAGACACCCTCTCCCGTTAAGGGCACTAGATCGCCATCAATTCTAAGGGTTGGATAACGAGCGACTGAAAGATGGAGATCGGAAGATCCTTGTTGAACGACCATCTCCATTAATTTTTTTAATTGCTGTTCGGCACGTACAAGATTGCTCATTTTTATATTTAGCTAAAAATTTTATTTTTCACCTACAAATTTATTCACGGTCTTAATAACTTCCGTCGGAGTAAATTTTGTTTTAATAATATAGTCAGTTGCTCCCAATTCTAAACCTTTTTGGATATCCTCTTTTTGACTTAAATTAGTTAAGATAATTACGGGAATTTTGCCAAAATCTGGCATCATTTTAAGTCTTTCAAGTACTTTAAACCCGTCTAACTCAGGCATAACTATGTCAAGCAAAATAGCATCATATTTGTTATTTTTAATTTTCTCCAAACCAATTGAGCCATTCTCAGCTGCATCGACTTTGTAGCCCTCACTTTCTAATTTTAGAACATATACATCTGAAATAAACGGATCATCTTCTATCACCAGTATTTTTTTATTTTTTGATTTCATGAGATTACTTTAAATGAAAAAATTAAACTATTTGCTCTTCTTCTTTGGGTTTTTCGGCTGTCTTATCTTTGGTCGTATCAGCTGTCGCTCTTTCCACTTCCTCCATAGTTGTCATGCCTTTTAAAACTTTCAACACTCCATCCTCTCTCATAGTTATTGATCCTTGAAGATAAAATTCCTCCCAGAGAGCGTCTCCCTGAATTTCCCCCATCTCCACTAGTTTTCTCATTTTATCATTTATTTTCATAATCTCAAAAACCCCGATTCTTCCCTTCATCCCTGTTTGAGAACAATATTCACAGCCCTTTCCTCGATACATCATAAGCTTGCTTTCGTCTATCCCGGCAGCTTCTTTCTGAGCTTTAGGTATTCTTGCCAACACCTCTTTCATTATTTGTTCTATCTTGGGACTCGGCTGAACTGCTTCTTTGCAATGTTCACAAATTTTTCTCACTAAACGTTGTCCAATAACTAAACGTAAACTAGAAGAAAGCAGGAACGGTTCCACTTTCATGTCCACCAACCTCGGTATGGAACCGATTGCGTTGTTAGTGTGAAGCGTAGAAAGAACTAGATGCCCAGTCAGAGCGGCGTGAACAGTAAGTTCAGCCGTTTCTTCATCTCTGATTTCTCCCACCATTATTATGTCTGGGTCTTGACGTAAAATGGATCGGAGCCCCGAAGCAAAAGTAAAATTAATTTCCGGATGAATTTGACTTTGGTTAATGCCCGCAATACGATACTCTACCGGATCTTCCAAAGTAATAATATTCTTTTCTTCCCGGTCCATCATGGAAAGAATTGTATAGAGAGTCGTTGATTTTCCTGATCCGGTCGGACCACTGATGATTATAAGACCAAAAGGCTCTTGAATTTCCTCTCTGATAATACCTTCCGCCGTGCCCAAGAAACCCAAACCTTCCAAGTCAATCTGGGATCTATTTTCATCCAAGACTCTCATCACCACTTTTTCCCCCTCCGCCACCGGCAAGGTTGAAACTCGAAGGTCGATATTCCTACCCTTGTAAGTTACTTTAAATCGGCCGTCCTGCGGCTTTCTTTTTTCGTCAATTTTTAAATTTGAGAGAATCTTCACCCTCGAAACTATTGAAGGACCTACGTTTTTGGGCAAAAATAAGCTGGAATGCAACACTCCGTCAACTCGAAATCTAACCTTAATTTGTTTTTCCTCCGGTTCAATATGAATGTCACTTGCCTCCCCTTCGATGGCATTTTCTATCAAGACGTCCACTATTTTAGCGACGGGTGCCGATTCAACTAGTTCTTCAATTTTTTTAGAATCAGATTCTTTAATCTTGTTTTTTTCTGCCTCCTTTTTTTCTTCTTCCTCAATATCCTCCAAGGCTTCACCTACTACCAATTTTGCTTCTTCGTATTTCTTGATGCCTTTCTCAAACTCAGGCGGGGAAATTCCGTAAACCTCCGCTTGAAGATTGTGTCTATTTAAGATAAACCTTAAGGCATCTTGGGACTCGATATTTTGCGGATCAACCATACCCATCTTTAACAGACTACCTTCCTTGCTAAGGATAATCATTTGATAACGATTAGCCGCCTCTAAAGGAATAATTTTTGAAAAATCAAAAACTTCTTTCTCTTCGCTACTAGGCTGTTTTTTAGAGGTGTTATCTTCCATAGAAATTTTAATTAAGTAATCGTCTTTAGGGCATACCGAACGGCAAACCGTTTCCCTTCTCCTCCAGTCGCAGAGGCATTCCGCCTTTCTCAATAAAATCTTTTTTTAGTAGTTCAAGCACTTCGTCCGGAAATTTATCAGGAATAGTGATAGTGCTACTACCGAGATTAAAAACGAAGGGTTTTCCAACATAGCTTTCCACTGCCACCGTCTTTTTTAATCCCAAAAAAACTTGAATATCTGACCAGAAAATTATTCCTCCTATGGTCAAAGAGACAGCTAAAATCAATAAAACTGAAATTAAGACCAATTTGTTTTTCATTTTAAACTGATAAAAATTATTTAATCTATTTTACCCCGCCACCGGCAACATCTTTCGCTTCTAAAGCCGACCTTATTTTCTCTGCCGTAATTAAATCTTGATAATAAGCTTTGAATCTCAAAGAGAACTGCCCCCCTAAAGTTTCTCCGCTACCGGAAGTGTTTTTGACTGATATATTGGTAATATTGATAACTCGATCTAACTTTTCCAGATTCGCCAGTAATTGTTTAAATTGATTATAACTTCCCCTTAAATCCATCGTACCCTCTATTTCTATATAGTCTTTAGGTGCAGCCGCTCCTGCCATCACCGCATTAGCTGAAGCTAATCCTCCTGAATCCACCGAAGAAACCCCTTTTAAGACCATTCCCTCTTTTTGAACGACAAACTCAATCTGAGCCAATAAATTTTTTATCTCTTCATTACCCGGCAGAGCGTTAATTATGGGATTTACTTGGCTTTTAAGTTCCGATTGTTCTCCAAAAAGACTCTCTGTCCTTCTCTGAAGTTCTTTTTCTTCCTTAATTTGATTTTCCACATTTAGCTTATCCACTTGGACCAATTTTCGAGCTTTGGTAAAATCAGGCTTAGCTGAAAACCATAAGAAAAAAGCAGTTCCCAAAATAACTAGAGGTAAAATAACAATTTTCAAACTGGACATTTTTTAAAAAAATAAAATTTAATTATCTTCTTCTGTTGACTTAAAAATATTAGGATTTATTTCCAGACTCATCATAAACTCAACATTACCCATCCCCACCGAGCCATCAGCGGAGGAAGTTTCCTTCAAGTCCACTTTGTCAAGCTTTATCTTACTAGCGAAAGATGTTTCTTCGCTACTTTCATCTTTAAAAGCTGCCACCTGCTTGGAAACATTAGCTATTCCCATTGTCTCTCCCGTGAGATTAACCAAGCATTTTTTACCTTGCGATTGCGGAGTCTCCAATAAACTAGCCCCGTCCGTTTCAGCAAATGAAGCCTCCATTGAACTAAAAGTTACTTCTTTAGTTGTGTTCCTTTCTAATTCTGCAAAAAGTTTCTTCCAATCCATGCGTTCACTTAATATTTTTTCAATAGAAACCAGCCGACTAGATCCGTCAGCGACTGAGGACATCTTTTCATAATCTCTTCCTGAACGTAGATTAGTCAACTCAGACTGAACTTTCGATAATTCCTTTTCTGCATAATCCAAATAAAAAATATTACCCCCCCAAACACCGCCCGCTAAAATCAGTGTTAACATAACTCCTTTCCACGGCAAAGGAACAGTCTTTTTATTTTCGATCAAATTGGTTCGAGAGACTACTACGCCCTTTCGGCTAAAATCCATTTTTGAAATTTTAAATTATAAATTATAGCTTTTTTATTTTTATTCGTTTTTCAAGGCCAGACCGATAGCAATCGAAAAAGAAGCTCCTTTCTGGGAAACCACTCCCTTTATTCTATCATCGATGGTTAATTTTTTCCAAGGATCTCCCACGACAGTATTCAACCCCAATTGCCCATAAAACATTTCTACCAGCCCTTTCATGCCGGCCGTACCTCCACTCAAAATTAGTTCTTCTATTTCTTTATTTGGGTTTTTATTCTTATAGACTGAAATGACCCTCTTCAATTCGTCCACTATATTCGTCAAAACCGGCTTTAGTAAATCTGCCACTTGTTTGTTTAAAAGACCTTCATTTTTCTTCAATTCTTCTGCTCTCTCGTAAGAAATACTGATGCTCCTTGATAGAATCTCCGTAAAATCGTCTCCGCCAATGCCGATGTTTCTTGCCCCCCTGAGGCTACCGCCAGAAACTACCAGAATATTACAAACCCGGGAGCCGATATCTAAAATAACAAAAGTTTTTTGATAATTTAAAGTTAATGAGCGAAGAAGCGGAAAAGCCTCAACCTCCAAATTTTGCATTTTCAGTCCACTTAATTCGGCAATCTCTTTATACTTGGCCACGATATCTTTCGGCACGGCCAGAAGCAAAACTTTCATCTTGTTTTGATCGCGAATATTAGCAATCTCCTTCTGTTCCGGCTCATCGATGACTTCCCAACCTAGGACTACTTCTTCAAGCGAAACAGGAATAAACTTCTGTGCTTCCAGCGTCAGGGCTTGACGAATATCCTCTTTTTTAACTCGGGGCATTGTTACAAAAGAAATAAAACTGGAAAAGGCTGGCACGGAAAAAGACGAGTTACGCGCTTTGATCTTACCCTCTTTCAGGGCTGTCCTTAAAAGCTTAGAAACCTCATCTTTAGTGATTCTTTTCTCTCTTTCTTTCTGGGGCAAACTCTCTCGAAAGCTAACCATGACATAATTGGTCAGTTTCACCTCTTTGGTTTTGGCGTTATGCTGAAGCTCAACAATTTTAATGCCAGACGTCCCGATGTCGACACCAATTGTCCTGTCTTGACCACTCTCAAAAAGTCCCCACATATTTTTAATTAATTTTATTTTTTATTTTTCAATCAATTTGAACTAAAACAATTTTACTACTACTTTAGATTGTAGAGAAGAAATAAAATGCGTCAAATTTTTAATTGTTTATTTTTATGCCCCCCCAAAACGATCCTCGCTACGAAAAAGTTGGTCAAGGCAGTGGCAATGTTGAATCGGAAACGAACGAAGGCAAAATAGCCTTAGAAAAATCTCGTCGAAAAATTCAATCGGAGATGGATAGAGAGCCGGATCAGGAAAAACAGTTTTTTCTTTTCGGCCAATCGGACCACAAAACCGAAAGTAAAAACGACGAATCCCTGCTGGGATATAAAGGCAACCTAACTTTTGTTTTAATTCTAGGCTTAACTTTATCCACTATCAATGATTTCGTAGATTTGATTTTTTGGCAAAGAATGGATCTGTTGGCTCCCGCTCTGGATATTACTCTGCTATTTATGTTCTTCCTACTACTAGCCCTCCTCGGCCGATCGCTCATGCTCGCTGTCGGACTCATCTTTTTTACTTTTATTTTGGAGATTGTGCCCATTCTCGGCGTCATCCCTTTCTGGACGATTTGCATCATCGCTTGGTATGTTTTAAGCCGGAGAAAGT